>NZ_JAIMIA010000043.1 GCF_019966495.1 Tateyamaria pelophila
CTGACCAAGCATCGTTGGAAACCGAAGTCACTGCCTGGTTCCAAAACCGAAACAACGCACAGACAATAACCAAATGGCACTTCACTACTGAGGATGCCAGAACAAAGCTCATGCACCTATACCCGCAAATTGACTGAATCATGGGACTAGGCTGCCATCCAAAATCAATGACTCGGACAGAGCAGAAGTTGCCTAGCCCCCATGGCCCGAAAAGACAGCCGTCCACCGACAACAGATCAACTCGCACAACGCGCTCCAAGGATAATAACATGATATCAGAACCCTGCACCCTGCAGTGCAAGCGATATTACTCGATGTAACCACGCGCCCACAACTTAGGAAATCATGAGTAAGGCGGAGCCTTTCGGATCTCAACGACCCAGGGCGCAGACACCGCGATACACAGGGTGAACACGCTGGCATCGACGTACCATGCCAACCCCGGATCACGGGTGATGGCGAACCCGACTGAGACGCACGTGTGAATTCAATTCATGCCTTTCGCACTATTCCCGGTTTTCCCCTGAAAGGATTTGCCCATGTGCCATAAATCACCGCGTTCACCAAGTTGATCCGGATCGCACTTCAGTTAGCAATTCAGGACGATTTTTTCGATGTTCGGCAGCGGCGAAAGCTTGGTGTTGCGGTCGCCATCGTGACCAGCCCCGAATGAGGACCGCAGTCGAAATTGACTGCAGAAGGTGGCGGGCGATCAGGTGGCGGATTTCCGATGTGGTCAGCGTTTTTCGGTGTCGGGCGATCATGCTGCTGCTGGTTGATTCCGCAGACTTGTTTTCTTCGGTTTTCTGAAGGCCGTGCGGCACTCATCGGTGCTGAGCCGCGCAGGAAACATTCCTCGCTTTTGGGCAGCCCGGTGGCGGCGGCCAGTTCTGGCGGTGTTGCGTTTGTCCGGGCACAAGCGACGTGAGACGCGATGGCCTTTGGATCAGGCAGGCGTCGACATTTCAAGCAACGGAAAAACCCTTCCCCGGCCGTAGGGTTGACTGGGACCGCCCCGTCATGCAGGCCCGCGCCCTTCAGCGCCTTCGCATACCCACCGTTGCTCGCATGCGCCACCTCGCAACATTCTTCGGACAGATGCCCTACTCCTTGCTCAGTACCGAGAACGAAGCTTGCGATTTTCGGGAAACTGCTTGCACTGCCCTGCCCGCCAATGGATCACTGTATTGCCGCTCTGACGGCGTGCTCCCCCTCTCACACATGCTCGCATCTGTTGCCGGACAAAGCTACGTTGCGCCCCCCCGTGACGAACTTGTCCCTTTTCTGACATCCTTTGAATGTTCTACCGGGGAGTGTATACGTCTTCCTTCCATTCCCAAAAAAGATCGCACTATCAAACCGTAGGCTTAAACGCCCACAGCGCCCGCACTTCACCGGCTATCAACTTTGCGGCATCCAGGCGGCCTTGCGCTTTTCGAAAAAGGCCCCAATGCCCTCGGCAGCTTCATCTGTCTCCCAACGGGTCTTGAGGGCGTCAATCGTCATAGCAATGGTTTCGGCATCAATGCGTGGCCCCAGATTGCGCGTCAGGGCTTTGGCCGCGGCAACTGCCCCCGGTGCGCAAGTGAGATAAGGCACGACTTCGGCTTCCACGGCGGCTGCCAGGTCACCCACCGGGACAGCGCATGACAGCAATCCCAAGGCGACAGCTTCTTTCGCATCGAAAAGGCGGCCCGACATAAAGACACGCCGCGCCCGTCCCTCGCCCATACGTGCCAGAACATAGGGGCCGATTGTGGCCGGAATGATGCCAAGCCGCGTTTCGGTCAATCCCATCTTCAGTGTATCGACGCCGATGGCCACGTCACACACCGAGGCCATTCCGACACCACCCCCTAAGGCATTTCCCTGCAAAGCTCCGATCAGCGGCTTTGGCATCGTGTTCAGAGCCTGTAGCATATATGCCAACTTCGCCGCTTCGCGCGCGCGCGTGGCCGGATCAGCCTGCATCTGTTCACGCATCCATTCCAGGTCTCCACCGGCGCAAAAGCTCTTGCCCGCGCCAGTCAGGACCACGACCCGCACGGCGTCATCGGACCCAAGATCAGCGGCGGCTTGCGTCAGTTCTTCCAACATCTGTGCACTGAGGGCATTGTGTTTGTCCGCACGCTCCAGCGTCAGCGTAGCCACGCCACGCGCATCGACAAAGGTGGAAATCGTCTTGACCATCAGGTGCTCCCTTATCTGTGCCGCTGTGGCGATTTCCAGCACGGAAATCGGCCGGAAACCGTGTCGGTTTCCGTCACGCGCAAGAACGCATCGCGCGCGCCATCACCGCTGCTGCCTCAATCTTCTGCTGAGACAAGCCTGTTTCATAGCCCAGCCGCGTCAGATGTGTGACGACTGCTTCCGTCGCGACATTGCCGGCAGCACCCGGCGCGAACGGACACCCGCCCAAGCCACCCACAGCCGCATCGAACACCCGGACCCCCAAGCTTAACGATGCATCGATATTGTCCAATGCCCGGCCGGACGTGTCATGAAAATGACCCGCCAACCGCCCCACCGGCACCACATTGCGCACGGCAAGCAACATCCGGGCAACCGCATCCGGCGTGCCATGTCCAAGTGTTTCGCCCAGACTGATCTCGTAGCAGCCCATCGCAAACAGCCGATCTGCAACACGGGCCACCGCAGCAGGCTCAACCATACCGTCATAGGGACATTCGATAACGCAAGACACATAGCCCCGTACCGGCAAGTCGATTGCGCGCGCGGCCTCGATTACCGGTGCGAACCGCTCGAACGACTCTTCAATCGAGGCATTGATATTGGCTTTGGAAAACCCTTCGCTGGCCGAGCCGAAGACAGCGATCTCATCTGCACCCGCCGACTTTGCATCCTCAAATCCACGCATATTCGGCGTCAACGCTGCGTAACGCACGCCCTTGGCCCGTGTGATCCCCGCCAATACCTCGGCGCTGCCTGCCATTTGCGGCACCCGTTTGGGGCTGACAAAGCTCGCACATTCGATCCGGGAAAAGCCTGCGGCGCTCAGCGCATCCACCAGTGCGATCTTGTCGGCGACAGAAATCTCGCCCGCTTCGTTCTGAAGCCCGTCGCGCGGACCCACTTCAAAAATTTCGACCGCACCGACCATCTAGGCCTCCCACGCTGGATAGAAGTCCTGACCGTAAAGCCGTTCGCTGCTCCCTGGCAAACTTGCCTGAAATGCGGGGCGTTCCGTGATCCGCTCATACCATTTGGCGACCTCTGGATGCCCCTCAAGCGGGGTGAAGTGCCGCGCCATGTAAACCGCCTGCCCGACAGAAATATCCGCCGCGGAAAAGCCCGAAGTCAGAAGGTAGTCCCGGTTTTCCACCGGGGTCGACAGGCGCGCTTCCAAGGCGTCATAGCATTTTGCGATCCGCGCCGCTTCGAGTTTCATCACAACCGGACTGCGCATGTCGTCCTCGTACAAGATCACGTGTTGCTGCGTCAGTGCGGCCGCGTGCTGGCTGATGGTTTCGGCAAAATGCACCCAGACCAGCCAGGCCATGCGGTCCGGGCTGGAAACACTTCTGCCCAAACGGTCCGGGCTGAACCTTTCACAGAGATATTCGGTAATCGCACCGGTCTCGAACATCCGTTCGCCTTCGATCTCAATGGCCGGGACCCGACCAGCAGGGCTCAGGCTCAGATATTCCGGGCGCCTCAGCGACTTGTCGAACGGGTGCACGACGACGCGAAAATCAACGTCCAGTTCATGAAGCAGCCACAAGGTGCGCATCGAACGCGATTGCGGGCAGTGATGCAGTGTTATCAAGTTTCATCCTCCAATCGCACCAGGGCAGCACCGGCGGTCACCTGATCTCCCGCGGCCGCAAACACTTCGGCAACTGTGCCGTCGCGTGCCGCCAACAGTGCGTGTTCCATCTTCATGGCTTCCAATACGGCAAGGCGGTCCCCTTTGCCAACCTGTGCGCCCGGACGTGCCAACATTGCCTTGACCAAACCGGGCATGGGGGCTTCGATGATATTGCCATCTCCGACAGTGCCTGCCGCCACGTCGAGAACGTCAACAGCCTCGAATCGAATGCCATAACCGTCGAACACGGTTACCTCAGTACCAGAAACGGCTACATTGGGCGCCCACAGCCCGTCAATCCTCCAACGTCCCTGCATCCGCTCTGCATTCACTTTGACGCCATCCACCTGCCAGCGTTGTCGGTCCGCGGAAAGCACCTCGACCTGGACGTCCAGCAACGCGTCACCTTGCGAAAGCGGCACGGTTCGGCGCAGGGGTTGCCACATGTGAAATCCGGTCATCATAGTCGGCGCGTCCAGTCCGGACACGGCCATCGCGGCGGCGACTGCGTGACGTGCTGAGATGTCGACAGGAGCTGTCAGCGCGTCGATGTCGCGCGCGATCAGTCCGGTGTCGACCTCGCCCCGGCCAAATCCTTCATGCGTCGCCAGCGCACCGAGAAAGCCCAGATTTGTCACGGTTCCAGCCACCTCGGTTGCAGCCAAGGCTTGCGACAACCGCTTGAGCGCGACAGCGCGGGTGGGCCCATGTACGATAACCTTTGCGATCATCGGGTCATAGAACGGGCTGATCACATCCCCGGCCCGCACGCCGCTGTCAGCGCGTGCACCGTTCGGGAATGCCAGATGGGTCAGCGTGCCCGTCGACGGCAGGAATCCGGCAGGCACGTCCTCGGCATAAAGCCGTGCCTCAAAGGCATGGCCGCTGATCGTCAGATCATCCTGCTGTGCAGGCAATCCTTCGCCAGACGCCACGCGGAGTTGCCACGCGACAAGATCGACACCGGTAATGGCTTCAGTCACGGGGTGTTCGACCTGCAATCGCGTGTTCATCTCCATGAAATAGAACCCGTCGGTCCGCAACGCGCCCGAGCCATCGACGATGAATTCGACTGTCCCGGCACCGGCATAACCGATGGCCTCCGCCGCCATGACCGCTGCCTGCCCCATCGCCGCACGCATCTCGGGCGTCATGCCGGGGGCCGGCGCCTCTTCGATCACTTTCTGGTGTCGGCGCTGCAAAGAACAATCGCGTTCAAACAGATGTACGGCCCGTGTCCCGTCCCCGAACACCTGAACCTCAATGTGGCGCGGTTGGCTTACGAATTTCTCGACAAGAACGTCCGCATTGCCAAAAGCCGTGCGCGCCTCGCTGCGGGCACTTTCCAGTGCAGCGGCAAATTCCGCCGCGTCTTCAACCAGACGCATGCCTTTGCCCCCGCCCCCGGCCACAGCCTTGATGAGGACCGGATAGCCGATCTTGGCGGCCTCATCGGCCAGCAGATCGTCGGATTGATCCCGGCCATGATAGCCCGGCACCACCGGCACGCCCGCCTCGATCATCAGCGCCTTGGCCGCATCCTTGAGCCCCATGGCGCGGATGGCATCCGCAGACGGGCCGATAAATGTGAGGCCCGCCGCCGCGACCGCGTCCACGAAATCCGGGTTTTCTGACAAAAAGCCATAGCCGGGATGGATCGCCTGCGCGCCGGTATCAAGCGCCGCCTGAATAATCACGTCACTGCGCAAATAGCTGTCGGCCGGGGCCGAACCGCCGATATGCACTGCGACATCCGCCATCGCGACATGTTTGGCGCTCGCATCGGCATCAGAAAAAACCGCGACACAGGTGACACCCATGGCTTGGGCAGTTTCCATCACCCGGCAGGCAATCTCGCCCCGGTTGGCAATCAAGATCGTATCAAACATCAGCTTACCATCTCCTCGGCGACCCACATTTTTCTAAATTCCACCGGCTCGGGAAAATCATCGTTCCATTCAATGACAACGAAGCCATAGGCTGGTGTCGGCGCACCAGTCAGGCAAGATCGATAAGAAACCGGTTGCCCGTCAGTCGAATTGCGACCCAGTTCCAACACCTTGCAAAGGCGCTCCCCCACCCGCAGTGTCATGCCCACTCTTGGCATCCCTTCGATGTTGGTCAAAGACAAAGCCAGCCCACGGTCAGCGACCGCAAAAAAACTATCCACTTGTCCACGGAATCGTTCCATCACATCCGGAACACGCCAAAACGTGTCTCCTCTATGGGGGCATTCAAGGCTGCCGACAGGCTCAGGAACAACACATCGCGGGCATTACGCGGGTCAATCACGCCGTCATCCCACAGCCGCGCCGATGCATAAAGCGGGTGCGCCTGTTCCTCGAACATATCAATCGTGGGCTGTTTGAATGCTGCTTCCTCTTCCGCCGACCACATGCCTCCGCCGCGCTCGATCGCGTCGCGCTTGACCGTGGCCAACACACCCGCCGCCTGCGCGCCGCCCATAACGCTGATGCGCGCATTGGGCCAGGACCACAGGAACCGGGGCGAATAGGCGCGCCCTGCCATGCCGTAGTTGCCAGCGCCAAATGACCCGCCCACCAGCATTGTCACCTTGGGCACCGAGGTCGTCGCGACGGCGGTCACCATCTTGGCACCGTGCCGCGCAATTCCTTCGTTCTCATATTTGCGGCCCACCATGAAGCCAGTGATGTTTTGCAGGAAAATGAGCGGTATGCGCCGCTGACTGCACAGTTCGATGAAATGCGCACCCTTTTGAGCGGCTTCCGAGAAGAGCACCCCATTGTTGGCGATTATCCCGACCGGGCAGCCCTTGAGGTGCGCAAAGCCACAGACGAGCGTCTCGCCAAAACGGGCTTTGAACGGATCAAACCGCGAGCCGTCCACGATCCGCGCAATCACCTCGTGAATGTCATAGGGCGTGCGCAGATCGGCAGGCACAACACCCAAAATCTCTTCCGGATCATAAGCGGGCTCTTCGACGCTTTGCCACTGTACCGTTGCAGGCTTGGCCCGGTTCAAAGAGGCAACAGCCTGCCGCGCCAAAGCCAGCGCGTGTGCATCATCTTCGGCCAGATAGTCTGCCACACCCGACAGGCGCGTGTGCACGTCTCCGCCGCCCAAATCCTCGGCGCTGACCACTTCGCCCGTAGCGGCCTTGACCAAAGGTGGACCTGCCAGAAAGATCGTACCCTGTTCCTTCACGATAATCGTCACATCGGACATTGCCGGCACATAAGCCCCGCCCGCGGTGCACGACCCCATCACAACGGCAATCTGGGGGATCCCCTTGGCGCTCATTTGCGCCTGATTGAAAAAGATGCGACCGAAATGGTCACGATCCGGAAAGACCTCATCCTGATTGGGCAGGTTGGCGCCACCGCTGTCGACCAGATAGACGCACGGCAGATTGTTCTGCTCGGCAATCTCTTGGGCGCGCAGGTGTTTTTTGACAGTCATCGGATAATAGGTGCCGCCCTTTACGGTGGCGTCATTGCACACCACCATGACCTCCTGGCCCATCACTTGACCGATGCCCGCGATCACTCCCGCGCAGGGCGCCGCGCCGCCGTAAAGACCATGCGCCGCCGTGGCGCCCACTTCCAGAAACGGCGATCCGGGATCCAGCAGGTTGGCAACCCGGTCACGGGGCAACATTTTTCCACGGCCGGTATGACGCGTGCGGGACTTTTCGCCGCCACCCAAGGCTGCCGTTTCGGCTGCGGCCTGAATTTCAGCCAATGCATCCAAATGCGCCGCGCGATTTGCGCGGAACGTCTCTGATCCGGTCAACGCTTGCGATGTCAGTTTCATGCAATTCCTTTCCACAAGCAAACCGAGGTTTGCCCATCGACCCCTCGTTTTTCTGCGCCAATACAGGCGTTCAATTGATCCAAATCATAGCGGGCTTTCACCTGCCAACGCAGAATGCGCATGTTAATTCGCATGAGGACATCACCATGAAAAAATGTTGTGTGGCAGTACTTTTCGGTCTTCTTTCCACGACCAGCGCATTTGCCCAATCCCAAGGGGACTGGACCGTCGGTCTGGGTGTCGGAGCCGTCTTGCCCAAATCGGACAATGGGACACTTGCCGGGGGCGAAGCAGATGTCGGCAACAGTGTGCGCCCGACCCTTACCGCCGAGTATTTCGTGCGCGACAATATCGGCATCGAGCTTCTGGCCGCATGGCCCTTCAAGCATGACATCGATATTTCCGGGATCGGCGACGCAGGCGATGTCAAACACCTGCCGCCGACCTTGTCGCTCAACTATCACTTTCCAACGCAAAGTGCTTGGAAGCCCTATGTCGGCGCAGGCCTGAACTACACTTACTTCTTCGACGAAAGCTCGCCATTGGGTGATCTCGACATTGATAACAGCTGGGGCGTCGCGGTGCAGGTCGGTCTGGATTACGCCCTGTCGGACAATGCCGCCATCCGAGCCAACCTGCGCTGGATCGACATTGACAGCGATGTGAAGCTGAACGGCACCAAAATCGGCAAAGCGGAGATTGATCCCTTCGTGTTGAACTTCGCTTATGTCTGGCGGTTCTGAAACCGCGTTATCTCGATCAAGGACGGAGTAAAACTGCGCCGCAGGAGGCATCATCATGATGCTGCCTCCTGTTCCGCGCGCGCCTTCAACGCCTTGCGAATGACTTTGCCCGTGACGGTCATCGGCAATGCCTCGAGAAAAGTGATTTCTCTTGGATAAGAATAGGTTGCAAGCCGGTCCTTGACGTAGGCTTGCAACGCATCTTCTGTCACCGAAGCGCCCGGTTTGCGAACCACATAGGCCTTGACGATCTGCGTGCGCAGCGCATCGGGCTTGCCCACAACACCGACGGTCGCCACGTCCGGATGGGTCATCAGACAGTCTTCGATCTCCGCCGGTCCAATCCGGTATCCGGCAGAGGTAATCACATCATCATCGCGCCCGATAAAGCGGATGTCCGCCCCCTCCCGGACGCCCCGATCCCCCGTCAGCATCCAATCTCCGCGAAACTTGGCGGCTGTCTCGGCGGGCCTTTGCCAATATTCCAGCATCATGGACGGCGCACCGCGACGCACGGCAATGTCGCCTTCCTCCGGGGTCGGCCGACCCGCATCGTCAATCACCTGCACGTCAAAGCCCGGCACGGCCCGCCCCATATATCCGGGCGGCGTTGCAAAACGCGCCGCACAGCTTGAGACGACCATATTGCACTCGGTCTGACCGTAGAACTCGTTGACGGTCACACCAAGGGCTGTACGTCCCCAGTCCAGCATCTCGGCGCCCAGCGGCTCGCCACCGCTGGCAACCGACCGCAGCCCGGAGATCCGTGCATCCGTGGCCCGGAGCATCCGCAAGGCCGTTGGTGGAAAAAACACATTTTTCACAGCACCTTGCGAGATGATCTTTAAGCAGTCTTCGACGCTGAACTTCGGCATGCGCGCGGCCACCACAGGTACACCTATTGCCAGTCCCGGCATCAGCACATCAAAGAGTCCGCCGATCCATGCCCAATCCGCAGGGGTCCAAATACAATCGCCCTGTTGGCCCAGATCATCATGGCTGAGCGCGACGCCCGGCAGATGCCCAGCCAGTACGCCATGCCCGTGCAGCGCACCTTTGGGCGTTCCGGTTGTGCCCGAGGTGTAAATGAGAACAGCAGGTGTGTCTGCGGTCGCGTCCGCAAATGGAACAGGATCACCCGAAACTCCGATCTCCGAAGCAATTATCGGAATTGCCAGATCGCCCAGCAACGCGGCGCCCTCCGCATCGGTCAACACCAGATCGATGCCAGCATCCTTGATCCGCGATGCCAGCGCATCATGTTTGAAGAGCTTGAACAAAGGGACTGAAATTGCGCCGATTTTCCAGATCGCCAGATGGGACGCGGCGCACCATGGCGTTTGCCCCAACAGCACTCCCACCCGGTCGCCGGGACTAACAAGCGCCGCCAGAGTGCGGGCAATGCCGTCTGTCATCTCCTGCAAACGGTCAAAGGTCACATCCGCGCGTGCATCTCCAGAAAGATCAATGATGGCACATTTATCCCCGGGCTGTGCAAAACACTGGGCGGCCATGTTTGCGATAACGGCTCGGATCATCCCGGCACACCCCTGTTAGGGGTCGCCACATCGTCGCGCGCGTCGCGAATTCGGCCTTTGGCGCACGACGCGCAGCTCAAATTCCGTCCTCCAAGACAATCTCGACCCGTCCAAAGCGGTCGACGGCATAAAGCATACCGGCGCACCGCACATGAAACACCACGCGCCCTTTCCCCGGCCATCCGACACAGTCGCTTGCATTGCCACCATGGGTATCCTCATGGATGGCCGCCACGGCCTCGATCACGCCGGTGGCGTCCAGCGTCACCTGACGCTGCCCCAGCCAGAACCCGCCCAAAGCGGCAATGACTACCAGCGTCGCGGTTGTGATCAGGACAGAGCGTGGCATCAGCCCATCGCCGTGACCAGTTCGCGGCCCACCAGCATGCGCCGGATTTCAGACGTGCCGGCCCCGATTTCCATCAGCTTGGCGTCGCGGAACAATCGCGCCACGGGGGCATCGTTCAGGAACCCGGCACCGCCCATGGCCTGAACCGCCTGATGTGCCTGTTTCATCGCCTCTTCGGAAGCATAAAGACAGCAGGCCGCCGCATCCTGTCGGGTGACATCACCACGATCACAGGCTTTGGCGACCTCGTAGACATAGGCACGCGCGGAATTCATCGCCGTGTACATGTCGGCGATTTTGCCCTGCATAAGCTGGAAGGACCCGATGGGTTTGCCGAACTGTTTGCGCTCGGCCATGTAGGGCATGATCTCGTCCAGACAGGCGGCCATGATACCAAGGCCGATTCCAGCGAGGACGACCCGTTCATAATCCAGACCGGACATAAGCACGGCAACGCCGCGCCCTTCTTCGCCCAGCACATTGTCAAAAGGTACTTCGACATCGTCAAAGATCAGTTCGGCCGTGTTCGACCCACGCATACCCAGCTTGTCGAAATGCGGCGACGTGGAAAAACCCGTCATCGACTTTTCGATCAAGAAGGCCGTGATCCCGCGCGAGCCTGCGTCCTTGTCGGTCTTGGCGTAGACCACCAGCGTTTCGGCGTCAGGCCCGTTGGTGATCCAGTATTTGTTGCCGTTCAGAATATAACGGTCGTTGCGCTTTTCGGCCCCCAGCGTCATCGACACCACGTCAGACCCCGCGCCCGCTTCCGACATGGCAAGCGCGCCCACATGCGCGCCGCTCACAAGGCCAGGCAAATACTTTGCGCGCTGCTCGGGCGTGCCGTTGAGCTTGATCTGGTTGACGCACAGGTTCGAATGCGCCCCGTAGCTGAGCGAGACAGAGGCGCTGGCCCTTGCGACCTCTTCCACCGCGACCGTGTGTGCCAGATAGGACATGCCAGCCCCGCCATATTCCTCGGGCACGGTAATGCCCAACAGGCCCAACTCTCCCATCTCCGGCCACAATTCTGGCGGAAAAGTGTTGGAACGGTCAATATCCGCAGCCATCGGTTTCACCCGATCCTGCGCCCAGCGATGCACCATATCGCGCAGGGCATTTACATCCTCGCCGAGATCAAACTGCATGGATTGGGTGAACATCTCGCGCCCCTCCGCTTTAATGAACGTTTGTTCAATTATAGAAGAGGACGCGCCGCGTGTCGAGTGTCTTTGTCTTGCAACGGAACGTTTGGATTGCACGAGCGTTTGCTCTACGACGGCACTGCCCTCCAATAAAAGGATTTTACCCGTGTTGAAACGTGCATCCCTGATCGCCTTGATGACTTTGCCCCACGCAGCCTTGTCCGAGGAAGTCGGCGAGATTGGCGTGGACTGGTCCGGTAATGATATCGTGATCGAGGCGATATCGGACCCGGACGTGGCCGGTGTCACCTGCCATATCGCTTATTTTGATCGAGGCGTGATCGACCGCCTCGCCAATGGAAACTGGTTTGAAGATCCTTCCAACAGCTCAATCGCGTGTCGTCAGACAGGCCCGGTTACCGTGGGCGACATCGACCGCAGCAAAGATGGTGAGAATGTCTTTTCCGCGTCCCGCTCGATCATCTTCAAGAGCATTCGGGTCAAGCGTATATTCGACGAGAGCAACAATACACTGATCTATGTCGCACATGCCCGTGACATCGCGCGCGGCTCAGCCAAGGTTTCGATCTCGACCGTACCGCTTTACGATACCGACTCGGCGCTCAACTGATAGACGGCAGACACCTCACTCCGGATGATCCGCGCAATCAGTGCGCAGTCCTCAAGACTGAAGGTCAGGGGCACGCGCATATCGACGACGCCCGCCAATATGCGATCGCTTGCTTCCATCGGTGTCGACGGCGCATAGCGCCAACTGTCATAGCGGCTGGTAAAGGCGACAGGTTCGCGTGCGCCGAACCATTTCAATTCGACCCCACGCGCAGCGCAGCGCGAAATCACGTCTTGCACCGCCGCGCTTGCCCAGTCGAGCAAAAGGAACTGAATGGACGATCCGACAATGGTTTCCTTCGGGTGCCGTTCGACGATTGTCAGGCCCGGCGTGTCGCGCAATCCCTGTTCCAAAGCATAGTAGCGCTCGTTCCAGCGGGCGCATTGCTTGGCTAAGTCCTGCACCTGAGGGCGCAGAATGGCGGCGCGCAGGTTGTCCATCCGCCCCGATATGTTGGGCGTGGTGTATTTGAGATCGGCAAACGCTTCTTTGGGCGGCGCGGCAAGGTGGCGCTCGAACAGCATGTAACTGCCAGACAGCATCACTGCCGTTGCTGCCAGATGCGGATCGTCGGTCACCAGAAAACCGCCTTCCCCCGAATTCACGTGCTTGTAGGTCTGGCAGGAATAGCATCCGATCGTGCCCTGGCGGCCGGATGGCACCCCGTCCCACGCGGCCCCCATCGTGTGGGCGCAATCCTCGATGACGACCACGCCGGCGCCGTCGCACATTGCCATCAAACGATCCATATCGCAGATATGGCCCCGCATGTGGCTCAGCAGCAGAACGCGGGCCTGATCCAGTTTGGTTGCCAGATCATCCAGATCGATCGTCAGACTTTCGGTGACGCCAACAAAGACCGGCACAGCGCCCACGGACGCAATCGCACCGGGTACAGGGGCCAGCGTGAACGCATTGCTGAGCACCTTATCGCCCGGCTTGACGCCGACCGCCCGCAGGGCCGTGCCCATTGCATAACCGCCGGACGCCACAGCAAGACAGTATTTCGCGCCAACCGTGGCCGCGAATTCCTGCTCCAACAACGCCGTGTGCGAAATCTCGTTCGGGGCGGTGTTGTAGCGGTGCAAACGGCCATGGCGCAAAACGTCGATTGCGGCCTCGATCCCCGCTTCGGGAATCGGTTCTTGCTGGGTAAAACTTCCGGTGAATATCTCTGTCATGATGGCAAGCTTTGCGGCTGACCCGGCACCACGTCAAGACACGCCGTGCGCATTCCAAACTCTGAAAGCGCCGTTTGCAGAATCAGCGGGGTAAAAGCGCCGCTGCGACAGAGGGCAAGGCGGCAAAATCGTCGAGCAATGCCTCAGGCTCCAAGGCGGCCATATCACCCCCTGCCGGGCCAAAGGTCACCAGAACCGACGGCACCCCGGCCGCCTTGGCCGTGTTGCGGTCCGTATCGCTGTCGCCGATCAGGATGCAGGCCCTGGGATCGCGGCCCAGCCGCCGGGTGGCTTCGAACAAGGGCGCGGGATCCGGTTTGCGCACGGGCAGCGTGTCGGCCCCCACAAGACTGCCAAACGCATCACGCACCCCAAGATCGCGCAGCAACTGATCGGCCAGTCCTTCGGGTTTGTTGGTGCAAATCCCCACGCTGTAGCCTTGCGATTTCAGCACTTCGACCGCGTCCATCGCACCATCATACATCCGGGTGTGCACAGAAATGGCAGCGCCATACGCCGCAAGGAGCGTCGCGTAATACCGATCAATGATCGCCTCATCCAACTGATCGACACGCATCAGACCGGCCCGCAGCATCGCGCGCCCGCCGCGCAGGGCAACACCCGCATCCGCAGGACCCAGCACATCGCCCAAGCCCATATCCCGGAAACAGTGATTGGCTGCGGCCAGCAAATCACCGCTCGTGTCCGCCAAAGTCCCGTCCAGATCAAAAATCACTGCCGTCATGTGTGCCCCCATGCAGGGCCCGAAAGGCGACGAAACGCCGATCCTTGCGCGCACTGCGATCGTGTTTGATGTTGCACCCGCTTGCGCATGGCCCCCCAGCGGATAAACAGGGGATAACAAAAAAACAAAGAGAAACAGCATGAGCGTCGCACTAATCATCCTTGCAGCTGGCCAAGGCACACGGATGAACTCGGATCTGCCCAAGGTTCTGCATCCCATTGCAGGGGCGCCGATGCTGCACCATGCGATGGCGGCGGGCACCGCACTTGACCCGGACCATGTGGTAGTGGTCGCAGGCTTTGGTGCGGAACAAGTGACCGCCTCTGCCATGACCTTTGATCCGACGGCATGCGTTGTGCTTCAAAAAGAACAGTTGGGCACTGGTCATGCGACTGCCGCCGCGCGCGGTGCCCTGAAAGGGTTCGATGGGTTGGCCATCGTGGTGTTTGGCGATACGCCCTTCCTGAGCGCCGAAACGTTTGAGGCCCTCGCCGCAAGTACGGCAGACGTGACCGTTCTGGGCTTTGAACCCGCTGATCCCGCCCGCTATGGTCGGCTGGTCATGGACGGCGACCAGCTTGAGCGTATTGTCGAGTTCAAAGACGCAACCGAGGCGGAACGGGCCATCGGGCTGTGCAATTCGGGCGTATTGGCCGCACGGGCGCCGTTGCTGTTTGAATTGATCGATCTGCTGGACACAAACAATGCCCAAGGCGAATATTACCTGACGGACCTGCCCCATCTGGCCCGCGCCCGCGATCTGAATGTAGCGGTCGTGACATGCGACGAATCGGAAACGTTGGGCATCAATTCGCGCGCGGAACTGGCAGATGCCGATGCACGGTTTCAAATCGCTGCACGGAGATCTCTGATGGAGGATGGTGTCACGCTTGTGGCCCCTGAAACCGTCTATCTGTCGCTCGACACGATCGTCGGACGTGATGCGTTGATCGAACCCAACGTGGTTTTCGGCCCCGGCGTGACAGTGGAATCGGGTGCCACCATTCGCGCCTTTTCCCACCTTGAAGGCTGCCACGTCTCGCGCGGCGCCATTGTTGGCCCCTTTGCCCGCCTGCGCCCCGGCGCGGAGTTGGCCGAAGACGTCCGCATCGGTAACTTCGTCGAGGTCAAGAACGCAACCATCGCAACCGGAGCCAAGGTGAACCACCTCAGTTATATTGGCGACGCGTCGGTTGGTGAGAAATCCAATATCGGCGCAGGCACCGTCACCTGCAACTATGACGGGGTGATGAAACATCGCACGGAGATCGGCGCGCGGGCCTTTATCGGCTCCAACACGATGCTGGTCGCGCCAGTTTCAATCGGCGACGAGGCCATGACCGGCTCCGGCTCCGTCATCACCTCGGACGTGGAAGCAGGCGCGCTGGCGGTATCGCGCGCACCGCAGGTCGAAAAGCCCGGAATGGCGCGCAAGTTGTTCGAGATTTTGCGCGCGCGCAAAGCCAAGCAGAGCAGAGGCAGCTGATATGTGTGGGATTGTGGGAATTCTGGGCAATCACGAAGCTGCGCCCAATCTGGTCGCGGCTCTCAAACGTCTGGAATATCGCGGCTATGACAGCGCGGGCATTGCCACCGTCAACGCAGGCGTGCTTGACCGACGTCGTGCGGTCGGCAAACTGGCCAACCTCAATGACACGCTCGTGCACGATCCGCTGGCGGGCAAAACCGGCATCGGACACACACGCTGGGCCACCCATGGCGCACCGACCATCGCAAACGCCCACCCGCATCAGGCGCAGGATGTGGCCGTTGTGCACAATGGCATTATCGAGAATTTCCGCGAGTTGCGCGCCGAACTGGCCGCGGCCGGTATCGCCTGCCAGACCGAAACCGACACGGAAACCGTGGCCTTGTTTACCCAACTCCACATGGACAAGGGACTTTCTCCCGTCGAGGCCGCCTTTGCAACCATAACCAAATTACAGGGGGCCTTCGCTCTTGCGTTCCTGTTCCAGGGACAGGACGACCTGATTCTTGCCGCCCGCATGGGGCCACCACTCGCCATCGGACACGGCGACGGCGAGATGTTCATCGGGTCGGACGCGATTGCTCTGGCCAGCCTCACCGACCGGATCACCTATCTGGAAGACGGCGATCGCGCCGTCGTGACACGGGCGGGCGTCGAAATACGGGACGCGAAGGGTACACTGGTCAACCGCCCCATACGCCGGATCGAGATTGACGCCAGCCATGTGGACAAGGCCGGACACAAACACTTCATGGCCAAGGAAATTGCCGAGCAGCCCGCAGTTCTGGCCAATACGCTCAAGCATTATCTGACAGATGGCGGAGAAATTTTGCTGCCTGATCCCGGCATCGACTTTACCGCATTTGACCGCGTCACGATGGTGGCCTGCGGGACGGCATTTTACGCCTGTATGACGGCAAAATACTGGTTCGAACGCATCGCCCGTCTGCCCGTCGAGATCGACGTGGCCTCGGAGTACCGCTATCGCGAGCCGCCCATTCCGGGCCGCACCCTCGCCCTTTTTGTCAGCCAGTCGGGTGAGACGGCGGATACTCTGGCGGCCCTGCGCTATTGTGACGGCAAGGCGGAGCGGATCGTCTCTGTGGTAAACGTGCCCGAAAGCTCGATTGCGCGGGAAAGTGATCTGGTGTTGCCGATCCACGCAGGCGTCGAAGTCGGGGTCGCATCGACCAAGGCGTTCACCTGCCAATTGACCGTATTGCTGATGCTGGCCCTGAAAGCGGCACATGCGCGCGGCGAAATTGATGGAACGAGCTTGGCCAATCACGTCGATGCCCTGCGCGGATTGCCCGCGTTGATGCATCTCGGGATCGGGCAGAGCCCGCAGATCCAGGCCACCGCCCGCAAGCTGTCTGAGGCACGTGACATCCTGTTCCTGGGGCGCGGGATTATGTATCCGCTCGCACTGGAAGGTGCGTTAAAACTAAAAGAAATCAGCTATATACACGCCGAAGCTTACGCGTCTGGCGAACTCAAGCACGGCCCAATCGCCCTGATCGACAAACACGTACCCGTGGTTGTCATGGCGCCGAACGACGCCCTGTTCGACAAGACGGTATCGAATATGCAAGAGGTCATGGCGCGTAAAGGCAAGGTTGTCCTGATTTCTGACGCCAAAGGCTTGGACGATGCCGGTGACGGCGTCTGGGATCAGGTCGAAATGCCTGCATGCCCGGATGTCATCGCACCAATCCTCTATGCAGTGCCCGCGCAGCTTCTGGCCTATCATACGGCGGTTGCAAAAGGAACGGATGTCGATCAACCGCGCAATCTGGCCAAGTCGGTCACGGTGGAATGATGGATAACCGCCAGCACTGCACGGATCAAGCGACATGACACCCGAGCAAGCGCTGGATGCCATCCATGCACATGCCGATCCTGAACGCGCAAAGGGTGCCAAAGCCTATCACAAGGCGGATCGGCTTTATCTTGGCGTGGCGAATCCTGTGCTGAACGATCTGACGAAATCGTGGCGGCACTCACTGAATATCTCCCAGCGGGTCGCCCTCGCCGATGGATTATGGGCAACGGATATCTTTGAGGCGCGCCTTGCCGCTGCCAAGTTATTAACGCAAGCGCGGATCAAACCGGACGATGCCGCGTGGGAACTGATTGCCTCCTGGGTACCAGACTTTGACAGTTGGGCCATCGCGGATCACGCCTGCATGGCGGGACAAAAACGACTGGTTGCAGATCCCGCAAGGGTGAATGACGTCGGAGCATGGGTGAAATCGGACAAAATGTGGACCCGTCGTGCGGCCCTCGTCATCACCTTGCCATGGACCAAACCGAACTTTCCAAAACCTGAGGAAACAGCGGTTCGGGAACAGGTTCTGGACTGGGCTGCAAGCTATGTGGCGGACCGTCAGTGGTTCATACAAAAAGCCATCGCCTGGTGGATTCGGGACCTGAGCAAACATGATCCTTTGCGGGCACAGTCATTTCTGGACGCACATGGCCAAGACATGAAACCCTTTGCGGCCAAAGAAGCGGCAAGATTTCTCGGCGCGCGCTGAGCGAACGGATATCGGCGCGATATACGGCTGCTTTCCGACATGGAAAGCACATCACGAAAGGATGATCTCCGAGCGACACTCCCAAAGGAGAGAAATCGGAAACCGACACGGTTTCCGGCCCGTTTTCCGAGACGGAAAACGCCCCCTGCTCCTAAATGCCTGCGCTCACTTCGATTTCAGGCAGCCCAGTCAAAGAAGCACCCAAGGCCTGCATAGCCTGCAAGGACAACCGACTTCCCGCCGTGGCAGGCCCGTCGATCGGGATCAGAGTGACGGACGTATTGCGTCCGGTCGCGGGATACGTCACACGCCCCGGCCCTTCCACCGCAACCAAGGGCGTCTTGAGCCACAGACCGGGTTCCGCCGCATCTCCCAACGACGCAACCGTGCGTCCAAGCGGGCCGCGCACCGCACCGGTTGCGACCTGACCCTGATTGGCCGTAGCCGATACCGTTCCGTCCGCACCCGTTTCCGACGCAATCGTTTCACGCCCGTCCGCGCCCGGCTCCAACGCCGCCGGCGGCAGGCCGCAAGCGGTCAAACAGAATGGAAAGATCATCAGCCAACGCATGGCACCACCATACCCGGCTCAATTTGACGTGCAATGCCCCTTGCAGCCAAGGCCATGCATGCCTACCACTAATAGCATGAACAGCCCCTTGATCGATCCATTCCAACGCGCCATCAATTATCTGCGCGTCTCCGTAACAGACCGTTGCGATTTTCGCTGCGTCTATTGCATGTCCGAAAACATGACCTTTCTGCCCAAGAAGGAGCTGCTCACCCTCGAAGAACTGGACCGATTGTGTTCGACATTCGTCCGTCTGGGCGTGAAGAAATTGCGGATCACCGGCGGCGAACCCTTGGTGCGACGCGATATCATGAAATTTTTCCGATCCATGGGGCGCCATCTGGACACCGGTGCGCTCAAGGAATTGACCGTCACCACCAATGGCAGTCAGCTTGAACGGTTCGCGACAGATCTCTATGCGGCTGGCGTGCGGCGTATCAACGTCTCACTCGACACACTGGATGAACAAAAATTCGCTGATATCACGCGCTGGGGGCGGCTGCCGCAGGTTCTGCGCGGCGTCGACGCAGCGCTCGCAGCAGGGCTGAAGGTCAAGATCAACGCGGTTGCCCTGAAAGGCTTCAACGAAGACGAATTGCCCACGATCACAAAGTGGTGCGCGGAGCGCAGTATGGACCTGACCTGGATCGAGGTGATGCCGATGGGCGATCTGGGCAACGAAGACAGGCTTGGCCAATACTGGTCGCTCAAAGACGTGCAGGCCAGATATTCCGAACAGTTCACCGTCACCGAACTGGCAGAACGCACAGGCGGCCCCGCCCGCTATGTGCGTCTTGAGGAAACCGGACAAAAGATCGGGTTCATAACGCCCCTCAGCCATAATTTCTGCGAGAGCTGCAACCGGGTGCGCGTCACCTGCACTGGCGAAATCTATATGTGTCTCGGCCAGGAAGACATGGCCGATTTGCGCGCGCCTTTGCGCGCATCGGAATCCGACGCCCCTCTGGAAGACGCCATTCGCGCAGCCATCGCGCTCAAGCCCAAGGGCCACGACTTCGACTATTCCCGTCAACGCCTCGATGGGCAAATGCCGCGCCACATGAGCCACACAGGCGGCTGACCCCGTGCGGCCCACGGCCCTGTTTCGCACCTACCAGATCCTCTCGCCGTTTGCGCTGCCCTTTGTCGCGCGCAGCGCTGTAAACAAGCTGCGCAAAGCAGGCGTACCGGTGCATCGCGCGCACGAACGGCTGGGCCATGCAACACAAGCCCGACGCCTTGGTCCCCTGATCTGGTTTCACGCCGCCAGCGTGGGCGAGGCAAAGTCGGTACTGCCGCTCATGGCTCATCTGTTGGATAACCGTCCTGATCTTCTGCTTTTGCTGACCTCAGGAACGGCCACATCCGCCACGGCGGTCGCGCAGCACTTGCCACGCCGAACCGTGCACCAATTCGCCCCGCTTGATGGCGTTGGCCCGGTCACTCGCTTTCTGGACCACTGGCATCCTGATCTTTGCGTTTTGGTCGAGTCCGAGTTTTGGCCCAGCCTGTTGGATGGCTGCGCCCGCCGCGACATTCCCGTGGCTTTGGTAAACGCGCGCCTCTCTGACAACAGCGCACAGGGTTGGCTCCGCTTTCCGACAACGGCGCGATATGTTTTGCGCGGCATCAAGATGGCGCATTGTCAGGACAGGCGCAGCCGCGATCATTTGCGATCCATGGGATTGGAATTTGCCCAACAGGGGCAAAATCTCAAGGCAATGATCGAGCGTCCGGAACTTGACCACAAGATCCTCGCTGCTGAACGTTCCGACCTGGCGAACAGACCCGTTTGGGTCGCGGCATGCACCCATAGGGGCGAAGAACAAGGCGTGCTTGCCGCGCATAAACGTCTGCTGCAAACACATCCGCACCTGTGTCTGATCCTCGCTCCGCGCCATCCTGAGCGCGCAGGAGATGTCCTGCGCCTGATCCACGACTTGAACCTGACCGTCGCGCAGCGCAGCGCCGGTGGCACGCTCGCGGAGGACACACAGGTTTACCTGGCTGACACGATCGGCGAGATGACCCTTTGGTATACGCTCAGCCCCATTGTTTTCCTCGGCGGATCATGGACGGACGCAGGCGGACACAGCCCATTTGAACCTGCTGCCGCTCATGCAGCCATCGTTCATGGGCCTGAATACAAAAACTTTGCAGAGACTTACGCCGCGTTCCTGATGCAGGATGCGAGCATTGAGGTGCGGGACAGCACAGCCCTCGCTCAAACAATCGAACACCTGCTCACAGACCCAGGTCGCGCGGCACAACTGGCGGCGAACGCGCGCCCCCTTGCGCAGTCCGGCGATGCGGCACTCGGCATCCTCGCGAGACAGCTTTTGGATTTGGCGCAGATCACGATACAACCTGATCAAGATTGAATCGCGAAGCGCTGCCACTAGCAGGCCAACACCGCAGAGACGCCCCGGTGCGTAACACTGTTGCACATCCCGACCCATGGTGGCAGGCGGCCACGCAATCAGTCCAACTTCGGGCCAACTGCAAGCGACTCAAGGGACGGTGTGTGGGGCGATCTGCCCCAAAGGGCAGGAGCGTCAGCCAGCGTCAGTTTCCAACCGGCATCCTTTGCTCTACGATTTCCGCCCACCACGAACAGCCTGCAGGAATGGCTTCGTCATTGAAGTTGTATTCCGGGTGGTGGACCATTGCCGTATCACCATTGCCAACCAGAATATACGCGCCCGGTCGTTCCTCGAGCATGAAGGCAAAGTCTTCCCCGCCCATAACCAAGGGCGCTTCAGCACATTGCCCCGAAATCGAACGGGCGACATCGGCCGCAAAAGCAGTCTGCTCAGGACTGTTCACCATGGCAGGATAATTGCGATTGTAGTCCACCCGCGCGACGCCTCCAAATGTGCGTGCGATGCCTTCACAAATCTCAACCACGCGCTTTTCGGTCAAATCGCGCATCTGCGGTGACATGGTGCGGACCGTCCCCATGATCTCGACTTTCTGCGGGATCACGTTGAACGCATGGGACGATGTTTCGAAGGACGTGATCGATACGACGGCACGGTCAATCGGATCCGCATTTCGACTCACGATGCTCTGCAAAGCGGTCACCGCATGTGCAGCCATCAGCGTCGTATCGACGGTTTCATGTGGCTTCGCCGCGTGCCCCCCCCAACCCTTCGAACTCAATGGTCAGCAAGTCCGTCGCCGCAAAGAATGTTCCGGCCCGAATGGAGAACTCCCCCGTCGGTATGCCCGGCCAATTGTGCATGCCATAGACCTCATCGATCCCCCAACGCTCCATCAACCCGTCATTGCACATCTCGCGTCCACCGCCACCGCCTTCTTCGGCAGGTTGAAAGATCACGATCGTGGTGCCATCGAAATTGCGCGTTTCGGCAAGGTAGCGGGCTGCACCCAGCAACATCGCGGTATGACCGTCATGTCCGCAGGCGTGCATGGCGCCGTCGATCTTTGACGCGTACTCAAGACCCGTTTGCTCATGAATGGGCAACGCGTCCATGTCAGCGCGCAACCCGATCACTTTACCGGACTCGGCCTTGCGCCCCTTGATCACGCCAACAACGCCCGTACGCCCGATCCCTTCGATCACGTCGTCACAGCCGAATTCACGGAGCTTTTCGGCCACCAGCGCGCTTGTACGGTGCGTTTCAAACTGGATTTCAGGGTGTTCGTGAATATCGCGGCGCCACGCGGTGATGTCGGCCTGCATTTCAGCAAATCGGTTCTTGATCGGCATGTCGTGTTCCTTGTTCCCGGCGTTTTCGCCTTATTGCGCAGGCATACGTTGTTCCGCAATCTCTACGAACCAACTGCATCCGGCGGGGATTGCATCATCATCGAATTGGTATTCCGGGTGATGCAGCATTGCACCGTCGCCATTGCCCAACAGGATATATGCTCCGGGCCGTTCGTTGAGCATGAATGAAAAGTCTTCCGCCGCCATGGACGGCGGCACGTCCATTATGACGTCCCCTGTCACCGAGCGCGCAGCTGCGGCAGCATATTCCGTATGCGCGTCGTGATTTACCGTGACGGGATATCCTGGGCGGTAGTCGACGTCAGCCACGCAATCGTAAGCTTCCGCAGTCATGGTCGCAATCTTTTTGACACGCGCCTCAACCTGATCGCGCACCGACGATTTCAGGGCCCGCACCGTCCCCGTCATCCGCGTCACCTGTGGAATGATATTGTGCGTGTCGACGTCCGAATGCAGCGCACAGACAGAGACGACAGCCGCTTCCAACGGGTCGACATTGCGGCTCGCGATGCTTTGCAAGGCCAGGATGATATGTGCCGCCGTAATGTTTGGATCGACGGATGTGTGCGGTGCGGCGGCGTGGCCGCCCTTGCCCGTCACCGTGATTTCGAACTCGTCCGCTGCGGCCATGATGGGCCCGGGCCGTATGGCAAATTGCCCTGTGGGCAGGCCGGGCATGTTATGCAGGCCGTAAACTTCCTGCACGTTCCAGCGTTCCAGCATACCGTCTTGCACCATTTCACGACCACCGCCGCCGCCTTCTTCTGCAGGCTGAAATATCAGGACCACGGTGCCGTCGAAGTTTCGCGTTTCCGACAGGTACTGCGCCGCACCCAGCAGCATCGAGGTATGCCCATCATGGCCGCAGGCATGCATTTTGCCCGGCACGGTCGACGCATAATCAAGCCCCGTCGCCTCCTTGATGGGCAAGGCATCCATATCGGCGCGCAAACCGATCACATGCCCCTTGGTGTCCGTGCGTCCCTTGATCACCGCAACCACGCCGGTTTTGCCAATTCCACTGGTGATATCGGTCAACCCCATGTCGCGCAGACGGTCGGTGACGAAGGTGGCGGTTTCGTGGACGTCGAAACCCAACTCAGGATGCGCATGAAGATGGTGCCGCCACGCGGTTATTTCTGCGTGGGTTTCGGCCAAACGGTTCTTGATCGGCATAGCACAATCCTTTCAGCAAGTCAGAGGGACGGCCCGATGCGAATGGGTGTCCCATCGGAAAAACGGCTCAAACGGAACCTGCGCAGATCATGACCCACATCGTCGCCAGTGACCAGTGCCGCCAGCACACGGCCCATACCCGGCCCGATCCCAAATCCATGACCACTCATGCCCGTGCCAATGGTCAGCCCCGGAATGGCCGCGACGCGGTCGACCACCGGGACCACGTCAGGCATCACATCGATCATACCCGCCCAGGCCGTTGCGATCTTGATCTCGCCCATTTCAGGGAACAACGCCGAAAACGCTTGCGTCATTTTGGCGATTTTGCGGCGATTGGGCGCCGGGTCGAGGACACGCATCCGCTCAAACGGGCTTTGCGTGTCAGCGGACCATCTGCGCGCCGTCCCCCAGCCATCGGGAAAGCCCCGCGGCGCGGCAGGTGTCAGACGCACGCCCAACGGATCGTCCATCAGTTGCGGCAGATATTTCGGCAAGGCCCGGAACGCGTCCGGCCCGACAAACAGGTCCACAGCCCCGCCTGCCGCCAGCGTATAGCCCCCATCCGCACGGGCCCGGAATGCAACGCGATCATCCGCGGCCCCACCAAGGTAGTCCTGCGGTAACGGCGCCGTCGCAGCCACCGTCGCGCGCACCGACAATTGCGGCAAGTCGAGTCCGTGTTGACGCAAAAAGAGCGAAGACCATGCGCCGGCGGCCAACACAACCTCTGATGCCACGATTGGACCTGCTTCGGTCATGACCCCCGTAAGACGGCCCGCAGCGATATCGAGCGTGCGCACCGCGCAGTTTTCGACGATAGTGACCCCCGCACGGGCCGCAATGCCTGCAAGGGCGGGCACAGCCACCCAGGGCTCGGCGCGCAAATCACTTGGCGTATGAAGCGCACCGGCATAACTGCGCGACATGGACGGGATCAGTGCCGCCGTTTCCGAAGATGTGAGAATGCGGCTTTCGAGCCCCACAGCCTGTGCCAGACTCAACCACCGGGCATATCCGGTCAATTCCTTTCGGCTGCGCGCCAGATACGTCACGCCAACTTGTCTGAGGCCGATATCGATGTTGGTCTCTTTGGCAAGGTCACGCCACAACCGATTGGCTTCGATCATGATCGGTAATTCGTCGAGATCCCTGCCCGTCTGGCGAATCCAGCCCCAATTCCGGCTTGATTGCTCACCAGCGATCCGACCCTTTTCCACAAGCGTGACCCGCAATCCGGTCTGCGCCAGATAGAGCGCGGTGCATACACCGATGACGCCGCCACCAATGACGACGACATCCGCCCGGGCAGGCGGTGGTCCGGGATATGTCACCGGCGCAGCGTCCGAGATGGGAAACATCAACCTTGATCGTCCTTGTCTCAAGCCCGGTTTCCTACGCCAAGATGGGCGGAAACCGTGTCACGTACCGGCTAGCCGCCATGGGCTTTCAAAACATCAACCACCATGTTCGGCGCAACCTCGTCTGTGACAAAGGCTTTACCGATACCGCGCGCGAGCACGAAATTGAGTTTGCCCGCGACGACCTTCTTGTCCTGCCCCATCAGAACCAGCAACTGGTCGGCCGACGGCAGATCACCCGGGATGTCCGACAGATCCGTCTTCATGCCCATCTCCTGCAAATGGGCGCGGACGCGGCTCGGGTCTTCCTGGCTGACCAGTCCCATGCGTGCCGATAATGCAAAGGCCAGACTGCACCCGATTGCCACCCCCTCGCCGTGCAGCAACCGGTCTGAATAGCCCGTTGCCGCCTCGAGGGCATGACAAAATGTGTGGCCGAGGTTCAACAGCGCACGATCTCCCTGCTCGGTTTCATCGCGCGTCACGATCTCGGCCTTCATCTCGACCGACCGTTTGACGGCCGCCATCCGCAGAGCCATGTCGCCCGCTGCCATCGCGGCCGCGTTCTGTTCGAGCCACGCCCAGAACGTCGCATCCCCCAACAGCCCGTATTTCATGACTTCGCCGTAACCGGCGAGAAAGTCTCGCCTGGAAAGCGTGCTCAACACCTCCGTATCGGCCAGCACCAGCGAGGGTTGGTGAAAGGCCCCTGCCAGATTCTTGCCCTGCGCCGTATTGATACCGGTCTTGCCGCCGACCGAGCTGTCGACTTGCGCCAACAGCGATGTCGGCACCTGAACAAACCGAACCCCGCGCCGCAGGATCGCCGCGGCAAAGCCCACCAGATCCCCGATCACGCCGCCGCCCAAAGCGACCACCACATCGCGGCGCTCAACCTTTTGATCCAGAAGCCATTCCGTCACCTGCGCCAGATGGGTCCAGCTCTTGGTCGCTTCTCCGGGCGGAAGTTCCAGCACGGTGCATTCGATTCCAGCGGCTGCCAAACCGGTCCGCAGGGCGTCAAGATGAGTCGCCGCGACACGCGTTTCCGTGACCACAGCCACACGTGGGCGCGGCAACAAGGGGGCGATCAGTGCGCCCGCCTCTGCCAATAGCCCGGGACCGATAACCACGTCATAGGCCCTGTCGCCCAAGGGTACATGTACGACGTCACGCATCGCGCACCTCCAACACATCTTTTCTGTCCGCCAACAACTTGGCAATGACCCGCTCCACCATCTGGTCGATGGTCAGACCCGGCACGGATTTCACCACAACATCGGCCTTGGCATAGAGCGGAACGCGGGCCCCGTAAATTTCGGCCAACGTGGCACGCGGATCAACGGTGCGCAGCAGAGGCCGGGTATCCTTGTGCCGCACGCGCTGCCACAACAGATCAAGATCGGCATCCAGCCAGACCGATACGCCACGCGCGGTAATGATATTGCGATTCTCTTCGGCCAGGAACGCACCGCCTCCGGTCGACAGCACTCCGCGCGCGTCTTCGAGCAAACGCGCGATCACCTGTGATTCCCGGGCCCGAAAAAAGGCTTCTCCATCACGCTCGAATATCTCGGGGACCGTTCGATTGGCGGCGGCTTCGATCTCTGCATCGCTGTCCAAAAACGGCACGCCAAGCCGCCCGGCCACGCCGCGGCCCACTGCCGTCTTGCCCGCACCCATCATTCCAACCATCACGATGGTTTTTTTGAGTGTATATCTGGATTTTGAGTGCTGTTTTTCGCTCATTGCGTTGTCAATGACGTGATTTTGATAAAAAGGCCATATATGCTTTGAGCAAAACACGCAAAAGCGCGCGCAAATTTTGAGGCACGAAATAACATGGGCAGAATTTTTAAGTTGTTGATCTTTCTGATGATCGTCGGATTTATCGGGCTCGTAGGCTATGCTTATGTCGGCGAGTATTTCGGGGCCAACTTTTCGCCCCCCCAAGCCGAAACACGCGTGCCCGTGATCCTGGATACCGAATAGGATGCGCATCCTTGGTGCAGGCCTGATCGCAGGCGTTGCGCTTGCGACGGTTGCGCAGGCTCAGGAGCCATTGAACAAACCGCTCAGCGTGATCGACTGGCTCGACACACAGTCCGACACGACGGCAGCCTTGCCGCTCCCGTCTGAGCCCGGCGTAACAACGAGCGGGTCGGTCCCCGAGGTGTCCGTCGGCCCCCTGGACGGTGCAGCACCGCAGCGCATCGGCCTGGCCCCGCCGTCCGTGACCGGGTTGCCCGATACGGTCTGGTCTTCCAGCAGCGGGCGCGCATTGGCGCACGCCATCGAAACGATGCCCACGCTGCACCTGCCTGCGCTCCAGTCACTCTTTTATACATTGCTGTTGGCCGAAGCCGCGCCGCCCGCAACCGATGCCGACATCTTTGACATGGCCCGCGTAGACGCGCTGATGGATTTGGGCGCGCTCGATCCAGCCCTGGCCCTGATTGAACAGACCGCTCCGGCCATATCAAAGGCGCATTTCGCGCGCTATTTCGACATGGCCCTCCTGGCAGGCACCGACGCCACGGCGTGCGCAATCCTGCGCGATCGGCCCCGCCTGTCCCCGAGCAAGGCGCATGATGTGTTTTGTACGGCACGGGCAGGCGATTGGGACACGGCTGTGCTGCTTCTTGGCACAGGACGCGTCCTTGGCCTGATCCCCGACGCAACCGCGGCGGCCCTGGAGCGGTTTCTCGATCCTGATCTTTTCGAGGACGAGCCTGCGCTTGCCCCTCCGACAGAGCCTGATCCGCTTGTTTTCCGGCTGTTTCAAGCCATCGGCACGCCCATCCCCACGCGGGGCTTGCCTTTGGTCTATGCCAATGCCGATCTGGCCGACACGGCCGGATGGAAAGCGCAAATCGAAGCGGCGGAACGTCTGGCCCGCACGGGGGCCTTGCCCGACAATCGCCTTTTGGGGCTCTATACCTTCCGCCAGCCTGCCGCGTCCGGCGGGGTCTGGGACCGGGTACAGGCCCTGCAACGTTTTGAAACTGCGTTGGAAACCGGCAGTTCGACGGCTGTTTCCCTGACATTGCCCACCGTATGGAGCGCCATGATCGAGGCGCGCCTTGCCGTGCCGTTCGCCACGCTGTTCTCCGAGCAACTCAACACCATGGTCTTGAGCGGTCGGACTGCGGATATTGCCTTTGAGGTGCTCTTGCTGTCGCCCTTGTATGAAACGGCCGCGCGCACGTTTCCATCCCGAGCGGTCCAACGGCCTGTCCTGGCCGCCGTTGCTGGCGGTGCGGTGCCCATGTCGCTCACGGCAGATGGGATTGAAGGCGCCATCCTCGCGGGTTTTCGTGATGCGCCTCCCGACCAGAGGATTATCGAAACGGCACAATCGGGTGCACTGGGCACAGCCCTTTTTGACACGGTGCAAATGATGGATGCGGGCGGCAAAGGGGATGTTGCCCGGCTGACGACGGGGCTTGCAACCCTGCGCGCGCTTGGCCTTGAGGACGTGGCGCGCCGCGCCGCCTTGCAGGTGCTGCTGTTGGGGCCTCAGTCATGACATATAGGTGGATCGCGACGTTTCTGGATGCACAGGCCGCAGAGTTGGGGGCCGCTCAGAACACATTGCTGGCCTATGGGCGTGACCTCAAGGACGTGCAAAACTGGCTGATCGGGCACGGCAGCGACTTTGCCAACGCCGGTCAATCCGAGATCGAAGCCTACCTGCTGTATTGCGACGCGCAGGGTCTGGCGAAATCCACCCGCGCCCGTCGCCTCTCGGCGATCAAGCAGATCTATCGCTTCGCCTTTGAAGAAGGCTGGCGCGCGGACAACCCCGCCATCCAGATTGCCAGCCCCGGACAGGACAAACGTCTGCCGAAAATCCTCGACGAGGCAGAGGTGGACCGCCTGCTGATCGCCGCCCGCAGCTTTGGGCGCAACACCCATGACAAGCTGCGCGACACATGCCTGATGGAGTTGCTCTATGCCACGGGCATGCGGGTCAGCGAACTTGTCGGGCTGCCGGTATCCTCGGCGCGCGGCAATCCGAAAATGCTGTTGATCCTCGGCAAGGGTGGCAAGGAACGGTTGGTGCCGCTGTCTCCGCCCGCAAAGGCCGCATTGATGGAATGGATCAAACTGCGCGACACGCGCCAGGAAGAGGCGACACAAAAGGGCCAGGCTCCATCAGTGTTTCTGTTTCCCTCCCGCGGGGCATCCGGGCATCTGACACGGCACTGGTTCTATACGCGGATCAAGACGCTGGCGGTCTGTGCGGGCGTCTCCCCTTCAAAGGTGACACCCCACACGTTGCGCCACGCCTTTGCCACCCATCTGCTCGCGGGCGGCGCGGATCTGCGCGCCATTCAGACCATGCTCGGGCATGCGGATGTCGCCACGACGGAAATCTACACCCATGTCGTCGATGAACGGCTGACGGAACTGGTCATGGAACATCACCCGCTGTCGAAAGCGAAACGAAAGGACAGCGGTGAAACGCCTTCGGGCGGTTCTTGAGAATGGGCCATTCTCCGCCAGAAGGTGTTGCCACAGCCCGCCGTGTTCAAGCTACGTCGGCCCCCGGACATGTCCGAAAGCCACTCCAACGCGATTTGCAGACCTGAACCATTGCAATCAATGACCGATAGCGGCCCATCCTGACATCCAAGTCCATATGTCGCACATTCTACGCCTCTTGATTGCGCGGCGCACCAGCCCCATAACGCAAGCCAAGACAAAGGATAAATGACGTATGGACGACCCCACTTCA
Source organism: Tateyamaria pelophila (assembly GCF_019966495.1). Taxonomy (GTDB): domain Bacteria; phylum Pseudomonadota; class Alphaproteobacteria; order Rhodobacterales; family Rhodobacteraceae; genus Tateyamaria; species Tateyamaria pelophila. Next base: position 29,586 of record NZ_JAIMIA010000043.1, read on the forward strand.
GTCTTTGATGCAGCGTTCTGGATCACCGCAGGTGCGATTCTGTGCCTTTTGGTCCTGTCCGGCTTTTTCTCGGGCTCCGAGACGGCGCTCACGGCGGCCTCGCGCGGGAAATTGCGCAGCCAGGCCGACAAAGGCTCACGCGGGGCCGAGCGCGCCCTTGAGATCACCGACGACAACGAACGGCTGATCGGTTCGGTCCTGCTGGGTAATAACCTTGTGAACATTCTGGCGACGTCGCTGGCCACGGCCCTGCTGACGCAAGCCTTTGGAGAAAACGGTGTGGCGCTGGCCACGTTGGTCATGACGTTGCTGGTGCTGATCTTTGCCGAAGTTTTGCCCAAGACTTACGCGATTACGAATGCAGAAACGGCAGCGGCATTGGTATCGCGGCCCATCTCGATCGTGGTCACGGTGTTCGCACCGGTGGTCGGAGCCGTTCGGCTGTTGGTCCGGGGAATTCTGCGGGTGTTTGGCGTCAAGATCGATCCGGACAGCCACATCATGGCGGTCCGGGAGGAAATCGCAGGCGCATTGCAACTGGGCCACTCCGAAGGGGTGGTGGAAAAGGAAGACCGCGACAGGATCCTCGGCGCGCTCGATCTGGGGGACCGCATGGTCGAGGAAATCATGTTGCACCGCTCCAACATCGAGATGATCAATGCCGATGACGATCCTCAAACAATCCTTGAGCAATGCCTGAAGTCGAGCCATACACGCCTGCCCGTTTATGCGAACGACCCGGAAAACATCACCGGTGTGATCCACGCCAAAGACCTTTTGCGCGCGATGTACAAAACCATCGGTGGCCCCGAAGGCGATGCCAAGGCACTCAAGAAATTCGATATTTCCGGCGTGGCGATACCGCCCTATTTCGTGCCCGAGACCACGACGCTGGACGACCAGATGCGGCAATTCCTGCGTATGCGCAGCCATTTTGCGCTTGTCGTCGATGAATACGGCACCCTTCAAGGGTTGATCACGCTCGAAGACATCCTGGAGGAGATCGTCGGCGAGATCACGGATGAGTTCGACCCCGATGCGGATCATCAGGTGAAGCGCACCGAAGATGGCCATTATTTTGTCGATGGCGCGATGACGCTCCGCGACCTGAATCGCGCGACGGAGTGGAACCTGCCAGATGACGAGGCCAACACCGTGGCCGGGTTGGTGATTCACGAGGCCCAGATGATCCCGACGGTCGGTCAGGTATTCAGCTTTCACGGGTTCCGGTTTGAAGTGACACAGCGTGACGGCAACCGAATTACCGCCTTGCGGATCAAGGAACTGGAGTAACCCGGAGCACTAGGCCGCCGGGTTTGCGTATTCCGCGCATGCAGCACCGTTTGCACAGCGCCGCGCAGACATCAGGCCCGCAACCGAGCCCCCGTCGGATCAAATGGCGGCGCGGCCAGGATCGTGGCACCGTGGGGTTGCCCCAAAACCATCACCTCGACCCGGTCGCCTGCGGACGCCCCCGTGACATAGCCAAGTGCCAGGCTCATCCCGACGCTGTACCCATAGGCCCCGGAGGTCACACGGCCAATACCGGCACCGTCCTTGAAGATCGGCTCGCCCCCCGTCGCATCCGCGCCCGAAGCGTTGGTGTCGGCTTCATCCAGATGGAGAATGACCAGCGTCTCGCGTGCGGGTCTGGCCATGGTCTGTGCGACCGCCGCCTTGTTCAGAAAATCCTTGTCCATCTTGACGAGCCGCTCTAGCCCCACTTCCTGCGGCCAGTATTCCGGGCTGTATTCCCGGCTCCAGGAGCCATACCCCTTTTCGATGCGCAGGCTCATCAACGCGCGGCTGCCCACCGGGCCAATGCCCATCTCGTGCCCCGCCGAAATTAGCGCGTCGTAAAGCCGGTCCTGATCTGCGGTCGCGCAATGCAATTCCCAGCCCAGATCGCCGGTGAACGACACCCGCAAGGCCAGCACCTCGACGCCCGCCAGTTCGATCCGGGCCGAGCGCATAAAGGGAAAATCATCCGTGGCAAGCGACGCGTTGGTCATGCGTTGCAGCATCGTGCGGGCTTCGGGCCCAGCCACGTTAAAGCCGCACATGGCTTCGGTTTTGCTCTCGAATGTGGTGCCGTCAGGCAGCGGCACCTGCTTGAAGAACCGCCGATGATAGCGTTCCGCCATGCCAGACCCGATGATCCAGAATTCGTCTTCGGCCAGACGGGTTACAGTGAAATCCCCCGCAATCCCACCCCGCTTGCCGATCAGCGGCGTCAGACAGGACCGCCCCACAAGGCGCGGCATCCGGTTGGCAAAGACCGCGTTCAGCCAGTCTTCGGCCCCCGGCCCCGTGCAGACATATTTGGCAAAGTTAGAGATATCGATGATCCCGCCGCGCGCGCGCAGCATCTTGCATTCCCCGCCCACAGGCCCCCACCAGTTCTGGCGGGTAAAGCCATCGGTGTCCTCGGCCCCGGGCGCATCGGCAAACCACAGCGGATGTTCCCAGCCATAGTTGAGCCCCATCACCGCGCCCATCTCGCGCTGCCTCGCGTAGATGGGGCGCGTGCGCACCGGGCGTCCCGCGCTGCGTTCCTCGTTGGGGAAGTGGATCTTGAAGCGGTTGGCGTATTGATCGCCGACGCGCGCCTTGGTGAATGCCTTGCTTGCCCATGTCCCGAACCGCGCCATGTCCCATGCAAACATGTCGTACTTCGTCTCACCCTCGATGATCCACTGCGCGGCCAGCAAGCCCATGCCGCCCGACTGGGAAAACCCCGGAATGATACCATTGCAACAGAAATAGCCGATCAATTCCGGCACGGGACCAAAGAGCACGTTGCTGTCAGGCGACCAGATCATCGGGCCGTTGATGACCCGCTTGATCCCTGCCGTGCCGACCACAGGCACCCGGTCGATGGCACGCAGCATGTTGTCTTCGATCCGCTCCAGATCATCGGCAAACAGCTCATGGCCAAAGCCCTGCGGCGTGCCCTCTTCCGCCCAGAGGCGATAGTCTTTTTCGTAGGCGCCGACCAAAAGCCCCTGCCCCTCCTGACGCAGGTAATACTCGCCGTCCCGGTCCGCCACGGATGGCAAGCGGCGGTCCATTCCCGCGATCTCCGGAATCGCCTCAGTCACGAAGTACTGGTGTTCCGTCGGTTGCAGCGGCAGTTCAATGCCCGCCAGTGCCGCCACTTCGCGGCCCCAAAGCCCCGCCGCATTCACGACCCAGGGCGTCGCAATATCGCCTTTTTCCGTGCGGACGATCCACGTACCGTCAGGTTGCTGTTCGGTGCCTGTGACGGGGCAAAAGCGGATGATCTCGCCGCCGTTCTGCCGCGCGCCTGCCGCATAGGCATTGGTCACGCCGGACGGATCCACATTGCCGCCCTCGGGTTCCCACATGATGCAGCGGATGCCATCGTAATCGACCAGCGGATGCAGCCGCTCTGCCTCGGCCCGATCAACCTCGTGGAAATTCATGCCATAAAGCTTGGCCTTGGCGGCTTGCAAGCGCAGCTGATGCTCGCGGGCCTCGGTCTGTGCCAGATAGAGCGAACCGGGCTGAAACACGCCGCAGCCTTGCCCCGTTTCCTGCTCAAGCTCTTTATACAGGCCCATCGTATAGTGCTGTATGCGGCTGATGTTTGTGCTGTCGTGCAGACCGTGAATATTCGCCGCCGCATGCCAGGTGGAACCGGACGTCAACTCATCCCGTTCCAGCAATACGACGTCAGTCCAGCCCAGTTTGGTCAAGTGATAAAGGATAGAACAGCCGATGACGCCGCCCCCGATGACGACGGCCTGAGCATGGGTACGCATTAGATCCTGTCCCGCGTTTGATGTGTCTTGCGGCCATATTGTCGCGGACGCAGGCGGTTCGGTTGCGTAAAGGCGACATATTCGGTCGCATCAGCACCACAAACCTGCTTTCGATGCGGACAAGGCACCTGTGTTCTTTGTGTGGATCATCCCGTGGTCGTGATACCGCTTGCGATCCATCGCTTGAAGGTCTGCATATCTACTGGTCACAGGCAGTTTTCGGTAAGGCAGGTGAACTATTGGAACCCGGGCGTTTTGATCTTGACCAGGTTGCCGCAATGCTTGCAATGCACGGCGTCGGCATCATGCTCGGACAATCCACAATGCTTGCATTCGTAATGCACTTTCGAAGGGATAAAGATCGCCCGGGCCAGTTGCACGAACAAGGCAACGCCAACGATCATGATCAAAACCGAGAAGAGCTTGCCCGGAATCGTGAGGGGTGTGATGTCCCCATACCCCGTCGTCGTCAGCGTGGTGATTGTAAAGTACAGCGCATCGACGTATCCGGCTACGCCCGTCGCTTGGTCGAAAAAGTACGCAAATACGACCGACGTGGTAAAAAACACGAACACAAAGAGGTTAAGCAGCGATATCACCGTCCGCTCGTGTTTACGGAAAAACCCGGACGCAAGACGCAGGTCATTCAGGAGGTGATAGGAATGCACCAGTCGCAGCCCCCTCAGAATACGCACAAAGGCTGTGTCCGGCTCTATGATCGGGGAAATCAACAGCGTCGCAATCACCACGATGTCAGCGATGACGTAGACCCGCCGCATCAAGGCCACACGATCGTTCGAGATCCACATCCGCGCCGAAAAATCTGCCAGAATCAGCAAGCCAAAAACGAATGTGATCACCTCAATTTCAAAGGTCTGCGGCAGCGGCGCCATGGCAATGAACGCAAAAATGCTGATGAAATCGAAACCGATCAAACCGTACCGAAACCGGCGAGCAGTTATCGATGTTCCGGTATAGAGTTCGGTCAGGGTTTGTTTGAACGTTTCTGCCATCCTGATGGGATCAAGGCGAAAATTCGCAGGTAACGCAAGCCAGAAATCGGATCACCGATAGGTTACATTCTTCGATTCCAGTGCTTGAAACGGCATGATGTGTCGTGTTTCAACCAGTTGTGTCGCGCCGTTTCGGCAAAATTGCTGCCAAAGCAAGATCGGAGACTTCGATGAAAACCACCACCCGCGTAGCCGTCATCGGCGGAGGCGTCGTCGGCGCGTCCGTCCTTTATCACCTGACGAAACTGGGCTGGTCAGACGTGATGCTGCTGGAGCGGTCCGAGCTGACATCCGGATCGACTTGGCACGCCGCGGGCGGTTTTCATACCCTGAACGGCGACACCAACATGGCCGCCCTTCAGGGCTATACCATCCGCCTTTACAAGGAATTGGAAGAGATCACCGGCATGTCCTGCGGGCTGCACCATGTGGGCGGCGTGACCCTTGCCGACAATCAGGACCGCTTCGACATGCTGCTGGCCGAACGGGCCAAGCACCGCTTCATGGGGCTCGAGACCGAGATTGTCGGCCCCGAAGAGATCCGCAAGATCGCCCCTGTCACCAATCTCGATGGCATCATCGGCGCGCTCTATGATCCGCTGGACGGCCACCTTGACCCCTCCGGTACAACCCACGCCTATGCCAGGGCGGCGCGCATGGGCGGTGCGACGATCCAGACACACACCATGGTGCGCGAAACCAACCAGCGCGCCGATGGCACATGGGATGTGATCACCGACAAGGGCAACATCCACGCCGAACACATCGTCAATGCAGGCGGTTTGTGGGCGCGCGAAGTGGGCGCTATGGCGGGCGTCTATTTCCCGCTGCACCCGATGGAACACCAGTACCTCGTGACCGAGGACGTGCCCCTGATCGTGGAGATGGCCAGGGACGGCAAGGAACACCCCCACGTCATGGATCCGGCCGGCGAAAGCTATCTGCGGCAAGAGGGCAAGGGCCTGTGCATCGGGTTCTATGAACAGCCCTGCCGCCCCTGGGCGGTCGGTGGCACGCCTTGGGAGTTTGGTCAGGATCTCTTGCCTAACGACTTTGACAAGATCGAACAAAGCATTGATTTTGCGTATAAACGCTTTCCCGACCTCGAACGGGCCGGGGTCAAGAACGTGATCCATGGCCCCTTCACCTTTGCTCCTGATGGCAACCCGCTGGTGGGCCCCGTGCCCGGCATGCGCAACTACTGGTCAGCCTGCGGCGTGATGGCGGGCTTCAGCCAGGGCGGCGGTGTGGGCCTCATGCTGGCGCAATGGATGATCGAGGGCGAGACCGAGCGCGACACCATGGCCATGGATGTGGCCCGGTTCGGCAACTGGATCAGCCCCGGCTACACCCTGCCCAAGGTCATTGAAAACTACCAAAAACGCTTTTCCGTCGCCTACCCGAACGAGGAACTGCCCGCCGCGCGCCCCAACCGCACGACCCCGATGTACGACATATTCACCGGTATGGGGGCCGTCTGGGGCCAGCAATACGGGCTTGAGGTCGTCAATTACTTCGCCCAGGGCGACGAGCCGACCTATGAAACCCCGTCCTTCCGCCGCTCTGACGCCTTTGGGGCCACGGCGCGCGAGGTTGCAGGCGTGCGCAGCGCCGTCGGCATCAATGAGATCCACAATTTCGGCAAATATCTGATCAAAGGCCCGCGCGCGCGGGCGTGGCTCGACCGGATCATGGCCGGGCGCGTGCCAGAGCCCGGACGCCTGTCGCTCACGCCGATGCTCAGCCCCAAGGGCAAGCTGATCGGCGATTTCACCATGTCCTGCCTCAGCGAGGAAGAATTCCAACTGACCGCGTCCTATGGCAGTCAGTCCTTCCACCTCCGCTGGTTCCTGCACCATCAGGAAGATGGCGTAACCATCGAAAATATCAGCGATAAACGAAACGGCTTCCAGATTGCCGGGCCCAACGCCCGCGCGGTTTTGCAAGCCTGCACGCTGGACAACGTGTCGGATCTGAAATTCCTTGATGTGCGCAGAATGACCGTCGGCATGACCGACTGCATCGTGCAGCGGGTCAGCTATACCGGCGATCTGGGGTTCGAGATTTACTGTGATCCAATGGGCCAAAGGCAGCTTTGGTCCACACTGTGGGAGGCGGGCAAGGCGCATGGCATGGTGCCTTTTGGCATGCGCGCCATGATGTCACTGCGCCTCGACAAGTTCTTTGGCTCGTGGATGTCCGAATTTTCGCCCGATTACACGGCGGCGGAAACCGGGTTGGACCGCTTCATATCCTGGAAGAAAAATGCCGATTTCATCGGGCGCGCGGCCGCGCAGGCCGAACGGGATTATGGCACCGCCCGCAAACTGGTGGCCTTCGACGTCGAAGCGGACGACACGGATGTGAACGGATACGAGCCGATCTGGCTGGAGGGAACCGTTGTGGGCTTCTGCACCTCGGGCGGCTATTCGCACTTCGCGCAAAAATCCATCGCGCAGGGGTTCCTGCCGACGGACCGGATCACAGAGGGGCTCGAAGTCCAGATCGAAATTCTGGGCCAGATGCGCACGGCACGGGTGATCTCCACCTCGCTCTTTGATCCCGATGGCGCACGCATGCGAGGCTGATAGAATAGCGCAATGATACCTGTTGTTCTTTTGGCTGCTGGATCGTCCTCGCGGATGCGGGGGCGTGACAAATTGCTGGAAACGATCGATGGCGTCCCATTGCTGCGACGGCAGGCACAGGCGGCGCGCGCGGTCAGCGATTGCGTTCTGGTCGCCCTGCCCCCGCGCCCGCATCCGCGCTATGCCGTCATCACCGATCTGGATGTGGTTCCGATCAACGTGCCAGACGCCGCCGAAGCCATGGGGGCCAGCATCCGCACCGCCTTTGCGGCCCTCCCGAAGGGCACGGACAAGGCGATGTTGTTGCTTGCGGACCTGCCCGAAATCACCCCGGACGACCTGCGCACCGTGATCGCCACAGCGCAAAGCCACCCTCAGGCCTTGATCTGGCGCGGTGCGACCGAGGACGGCAAGGCGGGACATCCAATCGTGTTCGATCACCGGTTGTTTCCGGATCTGACGCAGCTTGCGGGTGACGGTGGCGGCCAAGAAATCGTCAAGGCCGCGGGAAATCGGGTGCATCTGGTGCGCCTGCCCGGCCAACGGGCGCGGCTTGACCTCGACACCCCGGAAGACTGGGACGCATGGCGCGCAGGCCGCCCCTAGGCGTTACCTGAGGCGATCCACGAGGATCGCCGCTTCGTGCTTTTTCAGGGACATCCGCGCGGACCCAAAAGCATCCAGACCTTCGGATGACGCAAGCTCAGGAAACAGGGTCAAAATCTCGACCCGCTGTTCATCGCCGATCCCTTTGAGAGAACGATCCCCCGGCTGAAAGCTTTCCGACCACGCGCCATCGGCCAGGACAACCTCGTGATGATCAAACATCAGGTGCACGTAGCTGACGGTTCCGACATTTGCTTGCAACACGCCATCCAGACCAATCAGAAACTTGGCCGCAACCAGGACTTCGCGTTCACCAAACATCACTTCGGCCAGTTCCGATGTCAGCAACATGCGATGCTGCGGGCTGACCATCATATCGCGCTCAGGCAAACCGTTGCCAAGAGCGCCTGACCGGATCAAAATCGGTTGGAACTTGGGATAGTCGGACATTTCCTGAGCAGTCAGATCGCGACGTCCAATCCAACGCACGGTCTGTATGCCGTTGTCGCGGGTAAAGACTTTGTCGCCCGGCTTCAGGTCTTCGGCCTTGATCTCTCCGCTTTGGGTGGCAATACGCGTGCCGGGGGTAAAGCAGATGATGACCTGCTCGATTTCGGAGTAATCGATCCTGCCGGACAAATTCCCGTCGTCATCAAAAAGTTCGATGTAGCCGGCCTCGAAACCGGTCTCCGTGACCTTGGCCCTGACACCAGTCAGATCAATAACGTCAATGTCATTGCCGTCCAGGTCCTCGCCACCGCGAACAGTCGTGTTGCCGAGCCCGTCTACGGTAAAGAGGTCCGAGTCGAATCCACCAAGGGCCAGGTTGTCCCCTTCGCCCAGTTCGATCGTATCCTCGCCACGACCACCCAACACCGTGTCGTCATCGGCGCCGCCGGAGATGAAGTCCTCACCGACACCGCCGCGAATGAAATCGTCGCCATCGCCGCCCAGCAGACTGTCATCGTCCCCCTGGCCAAAGATGACGTCGTCGCCTTCACCGCCGATAATTGTGTCGTTTTCACCGGCCCCGAACAAGGTATCGTCGCCGATATCGCCCACAAGCAAATCCGCGCCATCACCGCCAAGGATACGGTCGTCACCCGCACCGCCCAAAATGCTGTCGTCGCCACCGTCGCCCCGTATCGTATCATCGCCGTCATCACCAAAGATCTGGTCATCATCTTGGCCACCCAAAAGGCTGTCGTCGCCGTCACCACCCTCGATTGTATCTTCGCCATCACCGCCGCTGATGGTGTCATCATCAGCACCGCCCAGAAGGCTGTCGTCTCCAGCCTGACCGAAAATGAGATCGTCGCCGTCACCCCCCTCGATCGTATCGTCACCGGGTACGATTTCAGTGGTGACAGGATCATTAATCAGATCCCCGGTCAGAGAGAACCCGGATGTGCTGGTTAACGGCTGAAGGGTAAACTCGATAAAGGTCCGGTCCTGAAAGGCAGCGCTGAACCATCCATTCTGATCATCCGCCCCCTGCTGTGTTGTCCCGGTCGCCGTGACGCTGCCAGTGCTGCTTGTGACGTCCAGCGCGGTTTTGGAGGTCACCGCGAACGACGTGTAAAGGCTTGTATCCAGCGTGACGGCTTCTTCGTCCCCGTTGTTTTTACCGTCGATGTCATTGAACGTGGCCGTGGAATTCAGGGCAATGGTTGTACCTTTGGTCGCATCGGGCGTGTCCGGAACAAAGAATTCGAGGCGGAATGTGGCCTCCTGACCCTTGGCCGAGCCATTCATCTCGATTTCCTGGCCATCTCGTCCGGACAGATCGACGTTCAACTTTGTGTCGGATTTCGACACAAGGATCAGTTTGGCCGAAACACTCGTGCCGTCTTCCAGGACCGCCACGTTTTTGTATACAGCGAAATCGCCGGGTTGCGCGTTGTTGTCATCATTGTCCCGAGTGACGAGGTTGTCGATGTCAAGATCAAGGGGCGACGCTTTTTCACCCGGTTGCGTGCCGGTGGCCGAGTCGCCAATCAGCGTCCGACATTCCCCAAGTGGCCTGCCATCTGACGCGAAGATCGCCTGATCAGGCCTGCGGATCAAGTATCTTTTACCTC
>NZ_JAIMIA010000044.1 GCF_019966495.1 Tateyamaria pelophila
TAGCAAAGATGAATCAGAGCCTTCGGAAAACGTCCAGACCCAAACACCCGATTCCCTTATTTCACAACAGATCCTAAGCCTGTGACTTCGGGCGGCAAGACAGGCAAGGCAAATCCGCCCTCTCTGAAGCTGATGGCGAACCTTTCCAGAGACAGTACCAGACTGGACCCAAGCGCGGCGATAGGTCCAATCACAAGAACGATCAGAAAAAGGGTCAGAAGAAACGCAGAGAGCTTTCCACGTCCGTTGAGCCGGGTTTTGAGCCATAGGAAAACAGGATGCGTGGCAACGGTCAGGATGACGGACCAGACAAGGATGCCTGAAAATGGCTGAACGACCAGAAGGCACAGATAGACAAACATAGCCAACGCACCGACCCGAATGGCAATGTGGATCGCAATCTGTTCCGGACTCCGGGCTTGCAACTGATCTTCCCGGTCTTGTGACATGAGGCCTCGGATTCATGATTGGCGGCGGCGGAAACTCCGCACATGCATGCGCAGTTGGGCCCGTTTGTTGCACAAAGCCTCCGCTCAACAGGAACCCCAAACTATTCCAAATTGCAATGGCGAAGACGGCTGACGGCGCGCCGGCAACTGCACCCGCGACACTCCCAACAGGTCCTATTTGGACGAAGCTCATCCGGAAGACATGGACAAGAACACCAGCTTTCAGGTGGCATGAATGCTCGCCACAACGCAACACTCCAAACAAACCGGCGGGTCATGTTTGATTTTGGGCACCGGGTTTCCCAAAATGCATGATTTCAAAGGACTTAGCGGGGTCCGTTTGTTAAATGGCGACCTTCTGCGCCATCAGGTTCAGAACCACTTCAGTCGTTTGAAAATGACGATCTGTGCGACCAACAATCCCAAAAGCACTCCGCAAAAAACAAAAAAACCGCTGGAGTTGTTTGTGCCGGGTATTCCGCCGACATTTATGCCGAAGAGACCTGTCACAAATCCGAACGGCAGGAAAATACCCGAGATCAGCGCCAGAATGTAGAGGGTTCGATTGGCCGATTCCGCCAATTGATTGGAGATTTCGTCCTTCAGGACGATCGCCTGTTCACGGGCTGAATCGATTTCCTCAATATAATTCACCGTCCGGTCAGCAGATTCGCGAAGCCGTTGTTTATTGGCGTCATCGAACCATTCAGGGGGATGTGCGAGAAAGCTGCCAAGCGCCTCGCGTTGCGGCGCGATGTAACGGCGCAGGTCGGCAAGCTTGCGCCGCATGTCAGAAACTTCGCGGCGCAATTCCGGACTGCTTTCCGTCTCCAACCTGACTTCGATGGCATCGAGGTCACCTTCAAGGGTTTCAACCGTCAGTCCAATGCGTTCGGTCAGCCGGGCGATCAACCGCTCATAAAGTTCCGCGATGGTTTTCGGGCCGTTACGGGTGTCCATCAGACGAGATTGAATATCCAGAGGCGTTTTCAGCTTTTCGTCCCACAAGGTAATCAGCCGCTTGCCATCCGACCACATCCTGAGTGCCACCATGTCTTCTTCTTCAGCGCCCGGATTGGTGTTCACGCCGCGCAATATTGTCACAAAGCCATATTGTCCGTGAAAGGCGCGTGGACGGCTGTCATGCGTGAGCAAGGCCTCGATTGTGACTTCGCTCAGTCCGCTACGCTCCATGAGCCATGATCGTACGCGCGGAGCGTCCTTGTTCAGATGCACCCAGAGGCCGTGATGACTTTCGCTCCATGCTTCCACGTCCGGCCAGCTTTTTGCCGTGGCTGATCCATCCCCGTTGATGCAACATGCAAATTGCATCCCATCGGTATCAGGTGGCTCAGTAGGCTGTTGTCGCATAACTCGTCCCCGCTTCGGCTTCATCTCATTCGAACCAAAGTTTACAGGGAAAACATGGCTTTTGCCTATGGGGTGCAAGTCCGGTTACTTCCCATGTCAGTTCAGCAAAAACGCCGGACTTGGGACGACATTGCGATGCGGCAAACGAATGGCGGAGGATTTGCGCCCAAAATCGGTGCGAACGAACAGATCGCCCAGTTCACTTTTTATGCACTGCAAACCGTGACGGGCATCTTCGCTTGTATTGCGAGCAGGACGATGTTGATCGAGCTCTGCGCGGTGGCGATGCGCTTCATCTCGACGGTATCCGGCCTGATGCGCCGCAACGCAGTCGCCATTGCTGATCCACATAAACGCACCGGGACGCTTTTCCAGCATACAGGGAAAGTCCTCCGCTCCCATGTTGGGTGTTACGTTTCCGCCGACTGCGTCCGGCCGCACCATGCCAGACGCCACTTGGATCGCAATATCTCTTCGTGTCGCATCATTATGCGGCACCGGCAGGTCGTATATTTAGTCCAGTTCAATCTCGGCCCCGTCATCGCCGTCACGCCCGCACAGATTTCAAACATCCGGACTTTGCCCAGCTTGCGCGCTTCCCGGGAAAGGCTGCGCAACGTGCCTCTGATCCGAGCGATTTCAACAATCACATTATCCACGTAAATTTGTGTAATTGATACAAGGTGCTGTGCGGATGTTTTCACGTTGCGCATCAGGATTGTCTGGAAACCTTGAATGAACTGCGCCACCGCGATGGCAGGGTCGGTGCCTTGATTGAAAAGGCCGCGTGCTATCCTTTGTCGGCAATCTGCAAGTCAAACAAATCAGCCGATCCCATGATGACATCTGCGCATGTTGCAAATTGACCGATCGGCCGCCTCGGAGAACGGTGAAGCGCAAAGATGGATTGAATGCCAAAGCGATCCATCAGACGGTCTGCGACCAGGCCGATTGTTCTGTGGACATTGAATGTGAGATCGGGATGGGCAGAAAAGTAGCGTCGGCATGAGACAAGCTCGGGCACTGCTGCGTCGAAACGTTAAGATACGTTTGTTTTACTTATATAAACATTAGTTTACAAGTCGTTCTTAAAGCATTGATTGAAGTGTGTGGAATGGGTCCGCGCGATGTCTATGGCCGGGCATAAGTATGAACAATGATGCACCATTCTCTCTGGCGTTAACGATCCGTTGGCAGAACAAGGTCAAACCGTCGGGCTGCGCTCGCAAACTATTCGTTACCGACCTTTGCAACGATTGCCGCGCCAACCCGGAACACTGCTGCATTGCGATGGCTGAAACTGGCGTCGGTTTCGGTGATGAACAGGGCAACGGTTATTGGCTCTCTACCTGGCGGATAGAGGACCGCGACGATGGAACGCGACCCATAGCCTCCTGCACCGGTGCGATCATCAATCGACCAGCCGGGCGGGAGCGCGGCGCGAAACAGATCATCCGCAACGCTGTGTGCCGAAAGCCAGTCTCGCAAGGTGGAACGCGATGTGGCCGACAGAGCGTCTCCCAAGATCAATTTCTCAAGAGACCGTGCCATCGCCTGCGGTGTTGTCGTGTCCCGTGGATCGCCGGGTCTTGCTTCGTTCAGTGCGGTTTCCCATCGGTCCAGCCGCGTAACCTGATCGCCGATGGACCGCAGAAAAGTCGTCAGGCCATCCGGGCCACCGATCTCTGACAAGACAATGTTTGCCGCAGTGTTGTCGCTGACCGAAAGTGCCATGCGGCAGGCCTCATCGAAGGAGATTTCCTGATGACCTGCGCCAATATAGGCTTCGACAGCTGGTGAATAACTCACAATCTCAAAGTCCTGCAAGGGGACGGTGGCGTCCAAATTCGTCTCACCCGCATCCGCTTTCGCCAAAAGTGCTCCGCATGCCAGAACCTTGAAGGTGCTGTTGAGAGGAAATCGATCCGCGCCCGCGTAAGTGATTATTTCGCCGGTTTGCATGTCATGCATGTAGAATCCCACACGCGCGACCAGATCACGCTCAATACCGCCTATTGCCTCCAAAATCGTCTCAGCGTGCGCGCTGGTCAAAGCGGTTATGACCATGCAGGTCGTGATGAACGCCGACCTCAGGACTGTCACGACGCACCTCCGTCACTCACCATCGATCCCAGAAGGAATGGACCTGCAAACTGAGGGTAGGAGGGTAGGGGCAGGCGATCAAGACAACATCTCTGCGGACTTGTGCGTGAGAGAGTTAGGTAAGCGCAATTTGGAAGAAGTTCTGGGTTTTCTCGACACGAGAGTTCAAGCAAAGGCGAAATTGTTGCACTGGTGTTTGAAGCAACGGTTGACGTCGGCCACCACCGATCAAGGTTTCGTTGCCAAAGCTATGCACGACGCTCGCCCGTGCCTGCCGGGACACGGGCGGTGTCGCTCCACTGTCTTAGATGATCTGAGAATCGTCGATCGTCGTCGTGTTCTGAAGGATGATCGTCAGGTCACTGCCCTGATAGACCAGATCGTCGCCGACCTGTTTGAAATCGTCGGCGCTGAGTTCGAAGTTGCCCCGCGTGGAATAGTAGTCAATGCGGTCACCGGCCTCGAAATCCGTGATAATGGCAGTGTTATCCTGAAAAAACGGTGCGGCAATCTCGAACGTGTCGTTGCCGCGGCCACCTGTCATGACGTCGGTGCCACTGGAGAAAAGGAACGTATCGTTCCCACTGCCACCATCGATTGTGTCGTCGCCATGACCGCCCAGGAGCCGGTCATTGCCGCCCCCTCCTGAGATATAGTCGTCACCATCCTCACCGACCAAGGCGTCGCGTCCAGATCCTCCATAAATGACATCGTTGCCATCACCGGCATAGATGGCGTCACGCCCTCCATTGCCTTGAATGAAGTTGTCATGAAACGAGCCATATATCGTGTCATTGCCGCTTCCTGCGTAGACATCTTCGATGGAAATGGCGCTTTCGGTGATGCCCTGGGCCACGTTTTCGACATAACCATCAGCCAGATGGAACGTCCAACCGCCTGTCGTACTGCCAAAATTCAGCAAATCGTCGCCACCGCCCCCGTCATAGCTGTCGACGCCGTGCCCGTGCAGGAACACGTCATCGCCATTACCGCCGTACATGACATCGTTGCCGCGACCACCATCGAGGATGTCATCGCCCGTGCCGCCATACAGGAAATCGTGTCCGCGGCCGCCATCAAGGTTGTCGCGGCCGGATTGGCCGTGGAGCGCATCGTTGCCGGACCCGCCGAACAGATAATCGTTGCCGCCGCCGCCAACCAGCAGATCTTTGCCGCCATAACCGTACATGATGTCGACGCCGCTGCCGCCGCCGTTCCAATCAACGCCTGAAGTGCCATAAAAATAGGTAGCCATCTTGAAAACTCCTTTGATGCAAACAATTCCCGCACCGGATGTCGATGCGGATAATCACATGCTGCGCCAACAGGTGTCAGGCTTGCGTCAGGCTAAAACGGCGGACAGGGCAGGTGGCGTCTGACCGGCGATTGTGACCTGTTTCGTAATAGAAATTGACCTCTGCCCAAGCCGTTGAAACGTTCCATCGGGGACAAACCGTCAGGTCGAGCCTGACGCTGTTCTGATGCACCGCATTGTATGAGACGCGTACCCCAACGCAGCAGGACCAAAATGACGAAAGACATCACCCGATCTGCCTTACTTGTCTCAGACCTGTTTCTGCCGCATGCTTTCATGGATGTGAAGGAAGCTGCGCCCGAGGGGCCTATGGCGACCGCACGATCAGAGCGGAACCAATTTATGTCAGACAGACAAATTGCCCGGATCGAGATCAAGTTGTTTGGTGCGCCCCGTGTCCGCGTGACAGGCGCGCACGTCTTTGATGTGACCGGCCCGCGCAATCTGGCCCTGATCGCCTTGCTTTCCAAATCTGCGGGTATGACCTGCAGTCGCGCAACACTGGTGGATATGCTTTGGACGGATAGTACGCCCGATCGGGGCCGCGCCAACCTGCGCCAATTGATGCACGCATTGCGTGGAACGCTTGGGGGCAGTTATCAGGACTTGTTTGCGATCACGCGCGATACGATTGCGTTGAAACCCGACGTCGTGGAATTCACCAATACGGCTGCGGATGGTATTTTCCTCGAAGGTCTGGAC
This sequence comes from Tateyamaria pelophila, assembly GCF_019966495.1. Classification (GTDB taxonomy): domain Bacteria; phylum Pseudomonadota; class Alphaproteobacteria; order Rhodobacterales; family Rhodobacteraceae; genus Tateyamaria; species Tateyamaria pelophila. The sequence goes on from NZ_JAIMIA010000044.1 coordinate 5,941, forward strand.
CTGCGGCAAGAAGGGTTTGAGGACTGGCTGCGCGATCAGCGCCTTGAGCAACCAGAACCCATTCTCAATGGGCAGGCCCTTCGCCAAGAGTCGGGTGTTCTGCCCCGTATCATGGTCATTCCATTTGCAGAAACCGGGATGAATGTCGCCGGCGGATTGGGCGACGCGCTTGCCCACGAATTGACAGGGCAGTTTGCCCGGTCGCAATTGATCGATGCGATCTCTCATTTCTCAAGCCAAACGGCGGTAAAGGGTCTTCACATCGATCTCAATTGCGACTTTGCGCTTACAGGGCAAATTCGAATGACACAGGATGCACTGGTGGTCGATGCATCCTTGTTGGAGCTGCCGACGAACCGGGTGTTGTGGTCGGATCGGTATAAGGCCCGCCTGCAGGATTTTCTGGCCGGTGAAGACGATCTGGCCAACCGGATGGCGGGGCAGGCACTCAGGGTCATCATGTCGGGCGCGGTTGGTAAAACATCGTCGCGGCCATTGCCGGAGGTGGCGGCGCATACGTTGATGGTCTCCGCCGTGTCATTGATGCACGCCTTCGAGCGCAACCACTTTCAACGCGCCCACGGCCAGTTGCTGGAGGTGATCAACCGCTGCCCCGAACACTCTGTCCCGCGGGCATGGCTCGCCCAGTGGCACCTTTTGCGGGTCTTTCAAAAGTGGAGCGACGACACGGCCGAAGACAACAGGTGCGCGCAGGACGCGATCAAGAACGCGCTCGATCTCAATGCCGACTGCCCACTCTCACTGTCGATCGACGGCAATATCCGCACGATCTTCGACGCTGACTTCAAGACTGCGCAGCACCGGTTTGCCGCGGCGCATGCAATCAATCCGTCCAGTGCCTTCAGCACACAACTCAGCGCGGTTTTGGCAACGTTCCTGGGTCAGGGTCAGAACGCCGTCGATCTGACAGATCGTGCCTTTGTCCTGTCCCCGCGTGATCCACGGCGCCCGTTCTTTCTGACGCTCGCTGCTGGCAGCTACGTCGCCGGAGGGCGCTACGCCGAGGCAGTCAAAATGGCCGAAACATCCCTACGCCACAATCCCTTGCACCTGTCCGCGCATCGGTGCCGTGTGATCGGCCTGCAATTGGCGGGCCGCGAGGATGATGCCCGCAAGGCCGCCCGTGAACTTGTCCGCCTGGACCCCAAATTGCGCGTGTCCACCTATCAACGCGACCATCCGGCAGCGCAAACTGACGTCATCAAGACCTGGGCGAATGCTCTCAAAGACGCCGGTGTTCCGGTGAACTGAAATTTTCAAAACGCGAGGTTTTTTCATGCCAATTTTACAGTCCCTCCAGTCATTACAATCCCTGCAATCGCTCCAATCCCTCCAGTCACTTCAATCCTTGCAGTCCTTGCAATCCCTCGGCGCAGCGCGTGCCAGCCCGGCGGGTCAAATCATGGCCAAGGACGGCATTTCCGGCATCTGGCAAGACGTGACCGCTCCGCAACCTCGCGATTTCGGAGCACCGTCCAATTTTCGGGCATGGGGTGGCCAAAGCCAGCAGATGATCCTGGCCAATGAAATCCTGTCCCGCATCACTTATGGCGCGGACCTAGACAGCCAAACCTGTACGATCTATGCGCTGGAAATCATTGACCCGTCAGACACGTCTCCAAGCGTGGCAATCAACGCACTCGCCCATTTCAGCGCACCAAGCCCGGACGATTTCGTCTTGCAGGCACGTTTGGTCCACGATTACGCCGATCTGCGTATCGACCGCGTCGCTGAAATCACGGACCAGACCGCTGGAGTTATCGGCTATTTCGCGCCCTTGCTCCCTTTGCAACCCGGCCAAATGCCCCGAACGATGGCGTTGATCCAGCTCGCGATGGATTGCGCAGGGCACGTGGCGCAACACGTAAAACACGCACTTGCCTGTCGCAGACCAGATGCTGTATCGGCGCAGATCCAGCCGATCATTCCGACACCGAGCCACGCGAGCCTGCCCAGCGGTCACGCCACCGAAGCCTTTGCCGTCGCCGAAACCCTGCGCCAATTGATCCCCGAAAGCCGCAAGACGGCTGGCGTCGACAGTCAACTGATTCAAATGGCCGCTCGCATTGCCGCCAATCGCACGGTCGCCGGCGTACATTTCCCCGTGGACAGTTTCGCCGGGGCGATGCTTGGGTTTTGTATCGCGGATGTTCTTGCTGCGCGGTCCGGCCAGGCAACCGGCATTGCGCCTGTCCGGTTTAACGGGGCAGGGGCAGGCAATATCGACTTCTTCACTTCGCAGGTCTGGCATGATGGCACCCGGCAAACCGTTGTGACGGACGACGGCGCCACGCTGGTGGAAAGCCTGCCCGGAACGGTGACGACAGACATGTCAGCTTTGCTGCGGCACGTCTGGACCGAAGCCGCGGCAGAATGGGATCAATAGGATGGTCTATTCCTGGAATGCACCTGCGCCCGACGACTCGTTTCACCCAAGGCTCGATCCGATCAGCGCGTGGCTTTTTTCGCGCCAAAGCGCGTTTCTTCAATCGGGCGAAGCCGACACTGATGCGGGAATGCTTTATGCCATGACAATTGACGCGGCAGGGTTTGATCCGAGCGATCAGGATTCGTTTCGCGCGCTTTCGATACCAAACCCGGTCAACCGGCCTGATATATTTGGGCACCCTTTCAGCTTGGACGAAATGGAACCGTCACTTGGAGCACAATTCTCCAACGGGATTAAGGACGTGCAGGTCACGGTGGTGCCGCTGCCAAACGGCGGTCCAAGGTCCGCAGACATCTTGCGCACGGCCGGTGACCTTGGTTCGCCCGACACCACACAACCTGATGTGCCAATGTCGGCTCCGACCGCCATCATCGGGATCATTGATCACGGGATCAACATTTTTCACCATCGCTTTCGTCGCGGCGCCACTGGCAGTCGTATCCTATCTGCCTGGATGCAAGGTGCGCGACGGCTGGAAGACGGTCGCATCCGTTTTGGTCGGGAATGGACACAGGCCGAGATCGAAGCGGCGCAAGACGCCGCAGGATCCGATGAAGATGCGCTTTTGCGCCAGATAGGTGTCGACTTTGCCCAACCGGGGTACCGTCCCCTTGGGTTTCGGAGCAGCCACGGGACTCACGTGCTTGATCTGGCAGCAGGCCTTGACCCAACAGACGCCGCAGGTTCGAATTTTCCCATCATCGCGGTGACATTACCGCCCGAAGTGACACGTGAGACGTCAGGCTCGATGTTGGCGGTCCCGTTCGCGCTGGGTCTTGAGTACATCGCCGATCGGGCGCGGCGCTTCATGACGTTTCACGGTATAACAGTGCCGGTCTACGTGAATTTCAGTTTCGGTCTGTCGGGTGGACCACGCGCGGGTTTGCATCGGCTGGAGCAGACCATTTCACGCGTTTGCGCCAATCACACGGACGAATCCGGCGGCGCGTTGACGGTGGTTACCGCCGCAGGCAACAACAATCTCGCGCGCGGCCACGCTGCGGCTCCACCGGATGCGGACGGCATCGACCTGCGTTGGCAATTGCAACCCGGTGATCCAAGCGCGAACTTCCTGGAAATACGGTTGGAAATGCCAGATGCGTCGGATGATGAGCCCTCCGCGTTTTCACTGACGCTCACACCACCCGGCAGCACGCCGTTGCCGGGCCTTGAATTGACAGGTGCAGCCGATCGCGACCAGGCCACCGTTCAATTCCTGCAACGCCACGGCGCGAATATCGGCCAGGTGTCGATCTGGCAGAACCCCAACAACATCACCGTCATCACGCTGGCCATTGACGCCACTGATCCGGGGGCCGACAACCGGACCGTCGCACCCGCCGGGGAATGGCAGGTCTCGCTGACGAGCAATTCCACCACACCAAGTCGCATTGACGCATGGATCTTGCGCGACGATGTGCCTGGTGGATTTCGCGATACGGGCAGACAGAGTTATTTCATCGATCCCGCATACGCAGAGCGCGACCTGCGTGGATTTGTGCAGGCCGAGGACCCGCCCGATGGAACCGGCCAGATCCGTCGCGCGGGCACGCTGAACGCAATTGCCACTGGGGTATCGGACGCAACACTGGAAGCCCCGGACGACGCAGTCTGTTGGGTCGTGGGCGGGTACACGTCGCCAGTGCAAGCGGCATCTTACAGCGCAACTGCACTGGACGCTTTGGGCGAGAAAACCAATATCAGCGCGCGCAGTGATTGCAGCCCCGTTCGCTTTGGTGTCAAAGCTGCAGGCACCCGATCGGGCACGCGTGTTTCGATCAGCGGGACAAGCGTTGCCGCACCGCAAGTGGTACGGTATTTTGCGATGGGCGATGGCCAGATGATGCCGAATGCCGGATCGGCACGTTTGGGCGATCATGTGCTGATCTCTGACAGTGCGAGGCTTTGCGGCGAGAGGGATAATCAGAACTGATACGTTCCGGGTGTTACATCTGCCGAAAACAGTCAGGTGTACACACGCGCCGCCGTTAACCGCGTTTGGTTCGGAAATGGTTTCCGATGGCACGCAACAAAACAGCGAGAAGCACAAGACCCGCCGCGATCAATACATATTCGGTATGCAGCACCTTCCCGAATGCACGATCAATAATCTGGCCAACTGCACCCCCGACCAGTGTGTAGGCTACCCCCCAAATAAAGGCAGACACGAGCGCACGCACTGCAAACTGAAGCGCGCCAATCCGGGTTTGGGCAAGCGCTATGGGCCCCACAATCCGCATTCCGGGTATGAACTGAAAGATGGACGCGAAGCGCGCGGGATGTTTGTTGAGTTTGTGCAATAGCTTGGTCAGTCGCTTGTTGTCCAAAATCGACTGGACCCGCGCATGCCCGCTATACCGTCGTCCCAGAAGAAACACTGAGATATTTGAGAGGATCGCCCCGCAGATCGCGGCCCCTGCAACCTGCCAGGGTTTCAGCAGGCCGTGATGCGCCATGATCCCACCGGTGATGGCGACGGTTTCGCCCTCGACAAAGCTTCCGAGAAATACAGCGACAAGGCCGTAGTTGGATATCCAACTTTCTATGCTAATTTTGCAGCTCCGTTTCCCTGACGCTTGCCTCCGAGATTATGCACCGAACGCCTGTACTACAACCGTTCGGGCAGGTCTTTGAGACGCTGGATATTCCTTAAACCTTTCGGCTTCGGTTGGAGAATATCTTGCGACCCGTGGCGGCCCTGTAAGCCATCTCAATCAGCACGGCCGCCACGATCATCCCAGCGAGAATCCACAGGTGATTGCGCGTTGCCGGGTTTTCAGCAACCTTCCAGCACAGGGCGATCAAGGCGCCGCCTGTGCTGACAGCCGCAAGACCCGATATCCAGGCCTGCGCCCCTGTCTCTGCGGCCAGACGAACGCCGGCGATGTTGACGAAGAGGAACAGGATCAGAAATCCGGCACTCCCCATCGTGGCGATTGCCGCAAGAGGTACGAAATTGGCGACGACCAATGCCAGCGCAGCACAGATAATCGCTCCTTCGGAGTGTTCATTGCGGATGCTGCGCTCAAGTTCCTTGGGTAATTCACCGGTCTTGGCGATGACATACGCCAACCGTCCGGTGCTGTAAAACGTTGCATTGATGGCGGAACTCGTGGCCATAAGGGCTGCCACGACAATGGCCAGATATCCTGTTATCCCAAGAATTTCGCGACCTGCGGCAGACAGGGCCGTTGCCTTATGCGCATCGATCTGGGCAAGGGTCATGTGCCCCAATACCACCGCCGTTATCAGCACATAGAGAACAATGACTATCAGCACGCCGCCAATATAGGCGATGGGCAGGGATCGTCGCGGGTTGGCCACGTCTTTGGAGGCATTCGCGATAAGTTCGAACCCCTCGTAGTTCAGGAAGATCAGCATGCTTCCAGCAATCAACGCGACAGGCGTGACAGACCCGACAGGATCCAGACGTGACCAGTCCATAGGAGTCATCAGGCCCGCTATGATGAAGCCGACAAGAAGAAGTAACTTGATGATGTTGAAAATGTTCTCCGACTTGATGACGAGTTTTGCCGCAAGCACGTTAAGCGCCACAAGGCCAATAATCACACCACTGATCAGGGCGTGCCGTAGTATGTCCTGCGGCACATCCGGGAACAAATCCGCGCCATAACTACCGAAAGCAAATGCATAGACCGCCAGCAAGACCACGTAGCTGAGCAAGAGCAAGATGTTGACCGACCCGGTAAATACGCCGGTTCCGAACGCGCGGCTCAGGAAATCGACGGTGCCGCCCTCACCGGGATAGGTCAGGGTTAGCTTGAGATAGGAGTAGCTGGTCAACAGCGCCACAATCCCGGCGATGACAAAGGCAAGGGGCGCCGCCTGTCTGGTCAGTTCAATCGTCAGTCCTGTAACGGCAAAAATGCCACCGCCGACCATGCCGCCGATTCCGATAGAGAGCGTCGACAGTGTTCCGAGCTTTTTTGTTTGCGGCGATTTTACCGTGCGATGGGTCACGTCTGGCAAACGATCACTTCTTCTTCCCTTGTCCGTAAAGTGTGGTCAATCAAGCGCTCCATTTCATTCCACCGAAGGCTTCCCTCGTGTTCAATCCAATGGAAAGGCACCGTCACGTGCGAAATCACGCAAGTCAAGCGGCGGTTATAAGCGCGATCCTGAGCGGCAGTCAGAGCCAAGGCTTCGATGAGGAATGATGATATACGTGGTTCTCATCTGATTGAGGTCGGACTATGGTGCGTCAATGGATGTGCATCTCTCAGGTCGACTGGCTGTCGCGAGGCTCGAAGAACTTCGGGCGCAGATTTCGGCGGCTATGAAAGAACCTGATGTTGTACTGGATTTATCCGCAGTTGATTACATGGATACTGCCGGAGCGTGGCTTGTCATTGACATGCAAACCGCGATTCAAGAGCGTGGCGGGCGGTGTAATATTTCCGGGACGTCCAAAGTTCATGATGAGTTGCTGGAAGTCGTCCGTCAGAGCATTCCCCAGAAAGATGATACCGCAAAGCCGAAGGACGGATTTCTTGACTGGGTGGAGACGATTGGCAGAAAAACCTGGAGTGGTGTCAACGCATTGATCGAGATCCTCGGCTTTCTTGGGTTGGTGGTGGCGCGGCTTGGAACCGTGATAATCCATCCCCGACGGCTGCGCCTGACCTCGGTCGTTCACCATTTGCAGGAAATCGGGCTCAATGCCGTTCCCATCGTGTCTTTGATGGCTTTTCTGATTGGCGTGGTCATGGCGTTTCAAGGCGCGGTCCAACTGCGTCAATTCGGGGCCGAGGTGTTTGTGGTCGACCTGATCGCCATATCGGTACTGCGCGAACTGGGCATCCTTTTGACTGCGATCATCGTTGCCGGCAGGTCCGGTGCGGCGTTTACGGCGGCGATCGGGTCGATGAAGATGCGCGAAGAGATCGACGCGATGCAGACGCTGGGACTTGACCCGATCGAGGTACTGGTCCTGCCGCGCCTGCTGGCGCTTATCATCGCACTGCCCTTGCTGGGGTTCGTGGCGGATGTCATGGGCCTGCTGGGTGGCGCGATGATGGCCTGGATTGAACTGGATGTGTCGCCCGGCATGTTTCGGACCCGGCTCTACGATTCGGTCGATGTGTGGCATTACGCCGTCGGCCTGATCAAGGCGCCGTTCTTTGCGATCATCATCGGGATCGTCGGCTGCTATGAAGGCATGAAAGTCGGAGGCGATGCGGCTTCGCTTGGACGGTTGACGTCGACCTCGGTGGTTTTGTCGATTTTCCTTGTCATTGTGGCGGATGCCATGTTTTCGGTCTTTTTCGCGGTCATCGGGGTCTGATGGCAAATCAGGGCGACGCCATCATTCAAGTCCGCGGATTGCGCACCCAGTTTGGCGATCATGTCGTGCATGACGGTCTGGATCTTGATGTCAACTGCGGCGAAGTACTGGGGGTCGTTGGCGGCTCCGGGACGGGGAAGTCGGTTCTGCTGCGCGCGATTGTCGGTCTGGTGCAACCAAAAGCCGGTAGCGTCAACGTCTTCGGCACCGACATGCTGCATACCTCGGACGAAAAACGCCAGCAGATCGAGCGACGCTGGGGCGTCATGTTTCAGGACGGAGCGTTGTTTTCGTCGTTGACGGTCCGAGAGAATGTCGAGGTACCGATGCGCGAACAAACGGACCTGTCGGCAAGAACGCGACGGGCTTTAGCGGAACTCAAGATATCGATGGTCGGTCTGCCGCCGAATGCCTGCGACAAATACCCCTCCGAGCTGTCGGGCGGGATGCGCAAACGCGCCGGACTGGCAAGGGCCCTTGCGCTTGACCCCGAAATCGTCTTTCTGGACGAACCCACCGCCGGGCTCGACCCGATTGGCGCGTCGGCCTTCGATGCCCTGATCAAGAAGCTGCAGACAACGCTGGGACTGACCGTCTTCTTGGTGACCCATGACTTGGATACATTGCACGCGATCTGCGACCGGATTGCCGTATTGGCCGAAAAGAGGGTCTTTGTCACCGGGACGATGAAGGACATGTTGAAAGTCGATCAACCTTGGGTGCACGAGTACTTTCACGGACCCAGAGCTCGGGCGGCTGGAATCGGAACTGAGGACTGATATTGAATGGAGACCAAGGCCAACTTCGTACTGATCGGCGCTGTGACGCTTCTGGGCATATTGGGTCTTCTGGGTCTTCTTGTCTGGTTCGCCAAAGTCGAGATCGATCGTCAGTATGCGTGGTATGAGGTGTTGTTCGAAAGCGTCTCGGGCTTGGGCATGGCGGGAGATGTGCGCTACAACGGGTTGTCCGTTGGTCAGATCATCGCACTGGATCTTGATGCGGACGATCCCAGCAAGGTGCGCGTCCGGATCGAGGTTGCGGCAGGCACGCCGATAAAGACCGACACGACCGCGCAACTGAATTCACAGGGTGTCACCGGCGTCGCTTATGTATCGCTGACCGGCGGCAGCCCGGAGGCGCCGCTTTTGCGCGATGCCACCGATCCGACGGAAATCCCGGTGATCCGGTCGCAACGTTCGGCAATACAGGCCCTGACCGAGGACGCCCCCGATATGGTGGCAGAAGCGGTGGAGGCGATCCGGGAAATCCGAAGTTTCCTGGGCGCCGAGAACCGGATTTTGGTATCCAATATTCTGCAAAATATTGAAAGTGCTTCCGGGAACCTGCAAGGCGCGCTTGCCGATTTTTCCGATATTTCCCGCACCGTGTCCGACGGGACGGCCGAGATATCGAGATTCACCGGGCGACTGGATGATATCGGTTCAACGGTACAAACCTCACTTTTGAAAATCAACGAAACGCTCGACGTGGCCAAAATCGCGATTGCGGAGATTGAACCGACCCTGAAATCAGCGAGCGGAGCGTTCACGGCAGCGAAAAAGACCATCGGCGACGTCGACCGTTTTGTCGAAACGCGCGTGCCCACGATCGCGGATGAGTTGTCTTCTGCGATCGTGTCCATCGAAACGGCAACACTAGACCTGCGCGCCCAGCTGGACACGGTATTGGGGCAATTCGGCAGCACGAACGAGGTGGCAACGCAACGTTTCATCGAGCTTGAGGCAACCCTTGCCACCCTCGATGCGACCCTTGCGAGCGCACAGACGTCGCTCGCCGCCGTCGAAAGCGCCTCTGTCACCTTCGAGGGACTGGTGGACGGCGAAGGAACGGCGCTTGTGCTGGATGCCCGCGCGACGCTTCGATCCGTGCAAGGCGCCATCGCTGAAATGGACAGGATGTTGCAAGAGGACGTCCCCGCCATCGTGACGGATATCCGTGAGGCTGTCGCATCCGCCACGACAGTCGTCGATCAGGTTTCGACCGACGTCACCGCCTTTACCAAGCGGCTCGAACCGCTGGTGGCGACCGGCGAAGCGACGTTGAACGCCGCGACACAGACTCTTCAAAACGCCAATCGGACCTTTGCCAATCTGGATCAGGCCCTGACAACGACAGAGGAAACACTGAACGTCGCGCGCAGCACATTCGGACAGGCAGAAACGATCATCGCTACGGATTTGGGGCCCGCCATCACTGATGTTCGCACCGCCGCTGGCCAATTCGAGACGACGATGGCCACCTTGTCGGAAGATCTGCCCGCGATCACCGCCGATCTGCGCAGGGTCATGGCACAGTCGATGGACGTCATTCAGAACATCGACAACACGGTCGCAACCACCGCACCGCCGATCCAAGCCTTTGCGCAGACCGGATTGCCGGAATTCACCAAATTCGCACGCGAAGCACAGCAGTTGGTCTATCGTTTGGAACAATTGGCCAAAAAGATGGAACGCGATCCGGCGCGGTTCTTTTTCGGCAACAACGTGCCAGAATTCAGGAGATAAACGATCATGACAATACGCGTCGCGCTGCGTTTGGCTATGTTGATGCTGGGTCTGACGGTCTTGGCCGGGTGCTCTGCCATTTCGAGTATTCAGTCCGCGTCCACGCCGCTGAACACCTACGAGCTCAGTCCGTTGCCCGCGGGCACAGTGCCAGCGGCGCGGGGGCAACGCCATCTGGAGGTTGCCTTACCGACCGCCACGGGCGCCTTGACGAGCGATCGCATCGTGATCAAGCCAACGCCATTGCAAGTTCAATCGCTGCCGGATGCCCGCTGGGTCAATGAAACGATCGACCATGTTCAGCTGCTTCTGGTGCGTTCACTGGCCAATTCCGGACGGTTCGCTCTGGTCACCGCTGCGGGGACCGGACCTGCGCCGGATTATGTTCTTCTAACGGATTTGCTGGCCTTTCAGGCCGAGGTCGTCGGCGACGGTTTGACCGTTGTCATCCAAACGCGCATGACCGTGCTGAGCGATACCGACGGCAGGGTCATCTCCTCGCGCAGTTTCAGCACATCCAGACCCGCGGCCGATTCATCAGCGGACCAGGTCGCTTCCGCCTTTGATGACGCCATGACGCAGCAGCTGACGGAAGTAATCACCTGGTTGGTGGGAATTCGCGGCGTTTGAGCGCGCTCCCGCAAATTTGACTGGCATGATCGAAACACACCTGACTTAGCCGAAGCGGGCTGGCTACGGTGGCCGAAGGCAATCATTCAGCTCCCGATTTGGCATTGTGCGGAACAGAGCTCTGGCGTGAACGGCCGGTAGACAACTGCGGCAAGCGACAGCCAAAGCTCGGCGATCTCGCTCGGTTCGTTACAGGCTACGGTGTTGAAGCTTGTAGTTTATCTCGATTTATTATGATAAATTCTGAGGTACACAAATCTGTCCCCTTCGCCTAGAAATTCATCATGAAGAAAAGCACCGTCCAACCCATCAACCCCAAAATTACGGACGCGCCGCGCGCTCTAAAGCGATCGCGTCCGGTGCAGGTGGCCGACCAGATCAAGCGTTGGGTCGTCGAACGCGATTTGCGCAAGGGCGACAAACTGCCAAATGAAGCCGCGATGATTGCGCAGTTCGGGGTGTCGAAAGGCACGGTACGCGAGGCAATGCGAATACTTGAGGCGCAGGGATTGACCGTGACAAAGACCGGTCCCGGCGGCGGCAGCTCGGTCGGAGAAGTCAGCAAGGACCGGGCGATGTCGTTGCTTGGCAACTACTTCTATTTCAAGGATTTGTCGCTGTCGGACATCTATGAAATGCGCAAGCTGCTGGAGCCGGAATTGGTGGCCAAACTGGCCGGAAATCTGGACGCGGAGACGCTGTCGGATCTGCGCGAGATGGCGCACCAGCATCCAGAGCCTGCGCAGACGCCCGAAGAAGAAAAGCAGCAGCATATCTCGTCGCTGGTGTTTCATGCGCGGCTCGCCGATGCCGCCGACAACGATTTGATGGGGTTTGTGATTTCCTTCATGGCGCGCATCCTGTCGGACCTGACCGTGTATCGTCGCCTCTATGCCACGCCCAACAAGGAACTGTGGGCGCGGGGCCGTACGCACCAAATCGACCTCGTCGAAGCGCTGGAAAAGGGCGATAGCGCACGCGCGCGTGCCATCATGCTCTCCCATATGGAGGGGGCGGAGCGGATGATGAACGTGCAGGAAATGCGGATCACGCGGGAATTCATGGCAGAGTAGGGGGCTTAGGTCGCGCGTCTTCCCGCTCTGTGCGGTGCGCGGTTGCGGTCTGACTTCACGGGAGCTTCGTTTAGCCAGTTTGCATAGGGTGGCTGGCTGACCCGTTCAGAAAGCGCCGCCAGGTCGTCAAGCGGTGTGGCGCTATAGTCGATCCGCAGGTCGATCGGGGGCGCCATAGGGCTGAGCACAAGCAGGGCTGCGGATTGCAGCCCGCGCACATCCGAACCGGCGGCTTCGGCGGCACACAGCGCCGCAATCAGACGCTGCGCGGCACTGCCGGAACCGGTGTCGAAACCGTCGATCAACGCGTCCAGAACGCTGGGCGATTTGATCATATTTCCGGCCACGATCATATTCGGGGCGACAATCGTATCGGCGAAAGGCACGCTGGCGTCTCCCGTGAATCCGGCTGCGCCGCCGGACTTGTCCAGAACGGCAAGCTGGCGATACGCGCGCCCGGTATCGGCTTCCGTGAGGTCTGCGACCACATCAGCGGCCCGCTCACCCGCATAAAGACGCCGCATGGCATCGTCGCGCCAGAACGTGCTGGGCGCTGTACCCTGAGAGGCGCACAGACCCGATTCGATATCACCGCGCAGAACCCAGCCCCCGACACACAGACTACCCGTTGCAGCTGCCCCTGCGTAAGCGCCTGTTTTTTCGTCATATGTCAGAATGGAAAATGTCATGACGCGCCCTCTGAAACAATTGTTCTTGTATTTATCATGAGAATTTGAGCAGATACAATTAATCATGATAAATAAGATCTAACAGAGAGGATATGCCATGACCTTCCTAACTCTAACCCGTCGCGCAGTATTGGCGGCCACGGCTGCAACGGCGCTGGCGCTGTCTGCGGGCGGTGCGATGGCGCAGACGCCGGAGAATGTGCTTATCGTTGGTCAAATCGCGGAACCGCAAGCGCTTGACCCCGCCGCCGTGACGGCCGTCAACGACTTCCGCATTCTGATGAATATCTATGACGGCTTGGTCCGTTACAAGGACGGCACGCTTGAGCCCGAACCCGCATTAGCGACAGACTGGACGATTTCAGAGGATGGCACCGTCTACACCTTTACCCTGCGAGAAGGGGTGACGTTCCATGATGGCAGCGCCTTTGATGCCGAGGCGGTGAAGTTCAACTTCGACCGGATGCTGGATGAGGCGCACCCTTATCACGATACGGGTCCGTTCCCGCTGGCCTTCTTCTTTTCTTCGGTGGAAAGCGTCGATGTGATCGATCCGCAAACGGTATCCTTCACGCTCAGCGGGCCTTATGCTCCTTTCCTGTCCAACCTGGCCTATCCCACCGGGCTGATCGTCTCGCCCGCAGCGGTCATGGAACACGGCGCGGATTTCGGGCGCAATCCATCGGGTACGGGCGCGTTTACATTCGGCGAGTGGCGCAGCAACGAGGCCGTCGTTGTGCAGGCAAACCCGGACTATTGGGACGGCGCGCCAGAACTTGAAACCGTCGTCTTTCGCCCGATTACCGACGCCAACACCCGCACGGCGGAAATGCTGGCCGGGGGCATTGATCTGATGGTCGAAGTCCCGCCCGTGGCACTCAGTGAGTTTCAGGGCGACGCCTACACCGTGCATGAACAGGCGGGCCCGCATGTCTGGTTCCTGATCCTGAACGCCAAGGAAGGCCCCTTTGCGGATGTCCGTGTGCGGCAAGCGGCCAACTATGCGATCAACAAGGAAGCAATTGTAAACGACGTGCTGGAAGGTACGGCCGAAGTGGCCGCGGGCCCAACCCCGCCTGCCTTTGCATGGGCTTACAACCCGGATCTGGAGCCCTATCCCTATGATCCTGACCGCGCACGCGCATTGCTGGCCGAGGCAGGCGCCGAAGGGGCAGAGCTGACATTCTATGTCACCGAAGGCGGCTCGGGCATGTTGGACCCGGTGGCCATGGGCACTGCGATTCAGGCCGATCTCGAGGCCGTGGGTCTGGATGTGACAATCGAGACCTATGAATGGAACACGTTCCTTGGAAACGTGAACCCCGGCCTTGAAGGCAAAGCCGACATGGCCGAGATGGCATGGATGACCAACGACCCCGACACGCTGCCGTTTCTTGCGCTGCGCACCGAGGCCTGGCCAGACAAGGGCGGGTTCAATTCGGGCTATTATTCCAACCCGGAAGTTGATGCGCTCCTCGACGCGGCCCGCGTCGAGACCGACCAAGCCGAGCGTGCGCGTCTGTACAAAGAGATGCAGGTGATCGTTCAGCAAGACGCGCCATGGGTCTTTGTCGCAAACTGGAAACAGAACGCGGTGACATCTGACCGTGTCGGCGGCTTCACGTTGCAGCCTTCGTTCTTCCTGCTTCTGGATGACGTGACAAAGAACTGATCCGAAGCGGCGCGGCCCCTCGGGTGGGGCTGCGCTGACACGGCGGAGTGAGCCCATGACCGGTTACATCCTAAAGCGGCTCGTCTCGGCCATCCCGGTGTTGCTCGGCATCAGCGTGATCGTTTTCCTGATCATGGCGATGATCCCGGGTGATCCGGCGACTGCGATCCTTGGGTCTTATGCCACTCCCGAAAACGTGGAAAAGCTGAACCGCGACCTGGGTTTGGATCAGGGCCTTGTGCCCCGGTATTTCATCTGGCTCGGCAATATGCTGCAGGGCGATTTCGGGCGCAGTTTTGCCCTGAACCGGCCCGTGCTGGACGAGGTCCTTGACCGGTTTGGCGCAACGTTGATCCTCGCGGGAACGTCTTTTGTCCTGTGCTCCGTTCTGGGTATTGCGGCGGGGGTGATCTCGGCGGCACGGCAATACGGATTTGCCGACAAGGCGATCACCTTTGTGGTTCTTTTGGGGATTTCGATCCCGTCTTTCTTTCTTGGCATGATGATGATCCTTATTTTTGCCGTGCAGCTGCGGTGGTTCCCTGTGTCGGGCATGTGGCCGATCTACGGGGATCGAAATCTCTGGGTGTTGATGGATCACCTTGCAATGCCGGCGTTTGCTTTGGCCGTGGTGGCAACAGGCGTGATTGCGCGTCTGGCGCGCTCGGCCATGCTGGAAGTCTTGCGTCAGGATTTCATCCGCACGGCGCGGGCCAAGGGTGTGCATGAGCGCCGCGTGATATGGCGGCACGCCTTGCGGGCCGCGATGGTTTCCATCATTCCGATTCTGGGTATTCAGGCGGGGTTCGTGCTGTCGGGTGCGGTCTATATCGAAATGGTGTTCCAATGGCCCGGCGTTGGCCGGATGCTGGTTGATGCGATCCTGAAACGCGACATTCTGCTGGTGCAGGGCGGGGTGGTGTTCATTGCAGCATGCTATGTCCTGTTCAACATCATGGTGGACGTGGCGCAAGCCCTGCTTGATCCGCGGATCAAGACATGATGGCCTTTCTCAAATTGCTGGCCCGCAATCGTCTGGCCTTGGCGGGGCTGATCGTTATCGGGATGGTCGTCGTGCTGGCGCTGATCACGCCACTTTTGCCATTGGCCGATCCAGACGTGACGGACACACCCAACCGGTTCAAACCGCCGTTCAGCGAAGGGGCCATTCTGGGCACGGACCATCTGGGGCGTGATCTTCTCAGCCGCCTGATGTGGGGCACGCGGCTGAGCCTTGCCATGGGCTTGGCCGCCGCGATCATTGCCGCGACCATCGGATCTGCCATCGGGATCATCGCGGGTTATTACGGTGGACGGACAGACAATATCATCATGCGCGGCGTCGATATGTTGATGGCCTTTCCCTACATCCTTCTGGCGCTGGCCATTGTCGCAGCCCTTGGTCCGGGGCTGATGAACGCCCTCATCGCTGTGGCCGCCGTCAACGTGCCCTTCTTTGCGCGCAACATTCGCGGGATCACGGTGGGTATCGCCCACAAGGAGTTTGTCGATGCCGCGCGTCTGGCCGGAATGCGTGACCGCGAAATCATCGTGGCCGAAGTGCTGCCAAATGTTCTGCCCGTGATCGTCATCGCCATGTCCACGACTGTCGGCTGGATGATCCTTGAAACGGCGGGACTGTCGTTCCTTGGCCTTGGGTCACAACCGCCCCAAGCCGATTTGGGGTCCATGCTGGGAGAGGCCCGTTCAGCGCTGATCACAAATCCACATACGTCCATCGTGCCGGGCGCGATGATCCTGATCATCGTGATGGCGATCAACCTGTTGGGCGACGGCGTGCGCGACGCACTTGATCCGCGCCTGAAGTCCGGCGCACTGAGCCGCCCGATGCCTGCAACCACAGTGGATCGCCAAGGCGCTGTGCCTGCCGCCAAGACGGAAAGCCTTCTTGATATCGCGGGCTTGCGGACTGAATTTCGGGTGCGCGACCGCCTCTACAAGGCCGTCAGCGGTGTTGATCTGCATGTGGAAAAGGGCGAATGCCTTGGGATCATTGGCGAAAGCGGGTCGGGCAAATCGGTGACGGCCCTCAGTGTCATGGGCCTTGTCGCGTCGCCGCCGGGCGTCATCACCGGCGGTGCAGTCCATTTTGACGGCAAGGAAATCATCGGTGCCCCGTACGAGGTGCTGCGCTCTCTGCGCGGGCGGAGAGTGGCCTACATCTTTCAGGATCCGCTTGCCACACTGCATCCGCTTTACAAGGTCGGGGATCAACTGATCGAGGCGATCCAATCCCACGACTCTGTTTCAAGTGCCGACGCGCGCAGCCGTGCGATCGGCCTGCTCAAATCCGTGCGCATTCCCAACGCAGAAAGTCGGATCGAAAGCTATCCCTATGAGATGTCGGGCGGGATGCGTCAACGCGTCGGGATCGCCATGGCGCTGGCCAATAATCCCGATGTGATAATCGCCGATGAACCGACTACGGCATTGGATGTTACCGTTCAAGCGCAAATCCTCTCTGTGCTCAGTGACTTGCGCCGCGAACGGGGACTGGCGATCATTTTCATCACCCATGATTTCGGGGTCGTTGGTCAGTTGTGCGACCGCGTCGCCGTCATGTATGCGGGCCAGATCGTCGAAGAAGGACCAACGGCCGCGGTTCTGCGCAATCCGCAGCACCCCTATACCAGCCGATTGATAGACTGCGTTCCGACATTGGGCGGCGGGCAACGCAAACTGTCCGCCATTCCCGGACTGCCGCCTGTCGTGGACAACTTGCCGGTTGGATGTGCCTTCGCCGAGCGGTGCGACAAGGCCCATGCCGATTGCCGCGCGGGCCCCGTCGAGCTGGTGAAAACCGAAGAGGCAAGAAAGACCCGTTGCTTGTTCCCCGAAGTTGTATCGGAGCGCAGCGCATGACCGAGGCCATCAAACTGACGGGACTTTCCAAGTCGTTTCCTGTGGGAAAACGCCTGTTTGGACCACCCAAGGCGATGGTCCATGCGGTCGAACCGCTCGATCTGACGGTGAAGATCGGCGAGACCTTGGGCATCGTGGGAGAATCCGGTTGCGGCAAGTCCACGCTTGCAAAGATGCTCGTCGGGCTGTTGCCGCCCACGACCGGACAGATTGAAATCGAAGGGGCGGTTCTGGACAATGCGGACCCCGCAATTTTTGGCAAGCGCATCCAATATGTGTTCCAGGACCCGATCAGCAGCCTGAATCCGCGCAAGACGATCCGCCAGATCATGGAAGTACCGCTGCGTCGGCTCCACAACCTCGACAAAACGGCCCGCGCGGCGCGCATTCGTGAGATCTTCGCAGCCGTGAACCTGCGCGAAGAGTTCCTGGATCGCTACCCGCACGAGTTCTCCGGCGGGCAGGCGCAAAGAATCGGGATTGCACGGGCCTTGGCAGCCGAGGCGCGTATCCTGATCCTGGATGAACCCGTCTCCGCACTGGATGTGTCGGTGCAGGCGCAAGTGCTGAACCTGCTGGCCGATCTCAAAAAAGAGTTTGGACTGACATATCTCTTCATCAGCCACGATCTTGCGGTGGTCGAGGCCGTCAGTGATCGTGTCGCGGTCCTGTATTTCGGAGCGATCGTCGAAGTCGGAGCAGCACGCGACATCTTTGCCAACCCGCGCCATCCCTATACCGCCCTGCTGGCTCAGA
Source organism: Tateyamaria pelophila (assembly GCF_019966495.1). Classification (GTDB taxonomy): domain Bacteria; phylum Pseudomonadota; class Alphaproteobacteria; order Rhodobacterales; family Rhodobacteraceae; genus Tateyamaria; species Tateyamaria pelophila. The sequence goes on from NZ_JAIMIA010000044.1 coordinate 23,947, forward strand.
GCGCGCCGGAGGTTGGACGCCCCATCGCAGCGCCCGAGACCGCAGAGACAGAATTGCCCGATCCAATGTCGCCGCCTCTGGGCTGCGCATTCAATGAACGCTGTGCGTTCGCCTCGGATCGATGCCGACGTGAGAAACCCGCGCTGGCAGCCGATGGGAGTGGGCGGGACTTTGCCTGTTTCAACCCTTTGGCGGCAAGTCAGGAAGACGGCTGACTTCATACAATAATGAGCCAATTTTGCACGTTTGCCGCAGGAGCATGAAGTTCCGGTTGGTCGGTGGTTTCAGCAGGAAATATCCGTCAAGGATGTCTCCAGCCTATCCCGGCGGCTCCACCGGATACTTGTCGGCCTTGCCTTCGCCCGGGCCGGTGACACCATGTCACCGATTAAACGCTGTCAGGCATCATCGAGAAATCCCAGCATGGCGGGACGGGCCTAAATCACAGTTGGCCCATCCGTGGCAAGGTCGGTCTCGGTGAAGGCGTAGAGCGTCGAGGCTTTGGCCGTGACAAAAAGTCTCCGGGAAACCATGAGTTCGAAAAGGGCGATCCTATGTGCCCCGTTCAGCACCTGCATCGGCAAGCCACTTGCGCAAGTCGTACATCGGTACCGCGCCGAAATTGTCGAGAAACACTACCATGCCTCGCATCCGGTCAAGATTGTCCTGGACCGTAACGCCGGTCGGCACCCCCTCATAAAGTTCGAGCGTGCCGACGGGCGTATCAACGATGCTGGGCATGGAGACCGCTTCATGAGTCTCTCTGGAAACCTCTGCATGAACCGGAGTGACCGGGGTGAGCGTCAAAAGAGCAACCAAGATATGGCCTTTTCACGTCATGGAATGCCCCTTTGAAACAAGTATCACTCGACCACCTCAATTTCACTGGGTTGCCATGACTTGTCGAAGAACGACGGTAAAGGGCTGTACAGGCGCAAGATGGTAAACCAACCCTTTTCCGGATCCGTCTGAATCCAGTTGCCCCGATCAACGCCATCGGGCTGTTCAGGTGAGAAATAGACAGTTGTTGTGCCGTCCTCGGCCGCCGTGGCCGCCGGCGATGGATAACTCTGGCTTCCCGCACGCGGATATTTCTGCGGAGTGGCCAGCATGGAGCGGGTCTGGTTGTCATAGAGCGTAAAGGACCAGAACGCCTTGGCGGGGATGTCCTTGGGCAGCGTCACCTTGTATGTTTTCGCGCCGTCGAACACGTCTCCGGCCGCGTCCTGAAACCCCATCAGGTACTGCGAACCGACTTCCGGTATGTTCATGATCATGCCCGGGCTGTCGAGCGTGTAGCCGTAGTAGAAGGCCGTGCGGCTGTCGAGCGTACGGGCGCCAGTGGGCGGCAGTGGCTTGAATTCCCCGTCCGAGAAGGCCGGCGGGGGGGTCTCGAAGAAGGCGCCACCTTCCCAGAGCATACTGCCCCATTTCGAATTCTCGTAATAGGCCCAGTCCGGATGCCGTTCGAAGGGGCGCCAGTTCAGCACCCGCCCGGCGGCCTGGCCAACTGCTGCGGCATCGGTCAGGATCTTCTTCATCCGGTCGTCAGGCGCGAAGTCCTTGCCCTTGACGATGCCGATGGCCGCAAGTTGCCCGGAAAGCTCCACGTCATAGCTGGTTGCAGGCTCGGCCTGAACGTTCTCGTTGATCCATTCGTAAAAACCGAAATCGCTTGGCGGGACGGTGTTGAACGATACCTTGCTCCCCTCGATGAATGTCGTGTCGGGGACTTTCGGATCCTCGCCGAGGCGAACTTCGCCGGTCAGCGCCTGTGCGATGCTGGTGCCGAAGCCACCCTCCGTATAGGGGTAGATCTTCATGTTGGCTTTGACGTTTTCCACTGCCGGCTTTGGATCGTTATCCACCAGATAAGCACGCGAGGCGTAGAGGACCCGGTTGGTCTTGGAATGGGCAACGAAGTATCCGCCCTCGGGCAGCGGACCGTCATAGTCCGGGCCAACGATCAGGTACTTGCCGCCTTGGCCGCGATCGGGTCCCGGGCCGCCGACGTCGATGATCCATGAGAACCACATGTCGTTGATCGTGCCGACGCCGTTAGAGGGTTGTTCGATCACCATCGGCCCTTTCGACAGGTCAATGACCGACAGGTAATAGACAGTGTCGGCGTTGCCGGTCAGGAATATGCCCGCCGAATCCAGAAGCTCAGACGTGATGACAACATCGTTGTAGTCCGCGCCGATGCTCTGGAAGCCCTTGTGGAACCCAAGGGCCGACGCACCGCGAAAGCTGTTGTTGTACACATTGAGTGCGCGGGTGAAATCGAGCGCGTCGAAGACTGTTTGTGCGGTCTGAGCCGTCGGAGCACCGCGGTCAAATGTGAGTTCGCCAACGGAAGTTTGCACCTTATCCGGAACACCGAGCGCATCTATCGTTTCTTTGGAGACTTGAGCGGAGGCGGCTCCCATCGTCAGGATCAGGGCCGCACTGCCGAGTAGAGTGGATCGAAACATCAAAAATCTCCGTTTTCGGAAAGAAGCAAAAATTGGACCTGTTTGAAAGGTTACTTCAGCTGTGGTACCACTTCTGCCCATTTCGCGCCATAACCAAGCTTCATCGATAGCTCGGCGACCGGGGTTTTTGTGTCCTGTGCAGGCGCTTCGCTGGGCGCTTTGCTCTGCCGTACGAACGTTGACGCGATAGGCTGCACTTGGTTTGTTTCGCTGATCGGCCTTATCTTGTGATTGTGGACGATATTTTGAGTAGGATAAGGGTTCTTCCGAGCATTGGAGACCGTCGATCATGTCCAAATATTCGATCTGCAGAGCGGCGCACGTGAATGTCTACCTGGATGCCCTCAGGGCAATCGGCGCACCGGTCGATAAAAAACTTGCAAGCTCGGGCCTCCCCATCTGGATGGAAGAGCATCCGGACGCGCGCGTCAATCAGCCGCTTGCAATGGAACTGGTCGCCGCCTGTGCGGGCGATTTCGCACCGATGGAACTGGGTTTTTTTGCTGCTGAACGTGCAACACTCGATACGCTCGATCCATCATTTCAACGTTCTTTGGTCGACGCCATCAGCGGACAAACCCGGTTGGAAACCCTTATCCGAGGGATCCACCGGGAAGACAGCGCAATGGCAGTGCGCACGCGGCGCGAAGGCGCGCATGTCCGGATCGTTTGCGATATGTCGCACCTTTCGAACCATCGGCATATCCACTTCAATGAATGGCTGAACCTGCAAGGTATCACTTCGATCATAGGCAGTGTCGCAGGGCGCAAATGGCGGTCGATCGAATATACCTTCATGTCGCGACACACGCCACCCGATGCGGCTTTGGAGGCTTACGGAAACACGCGGATATTGGTCGGACAGGCCCGGACATCCCTGCTTGTCGACGCCGACGTCTTGACCCGCCCCTGCATGATCCGCGAAATGACGCCTCCCCGCGCGTGGAAAGATGCGGCGTATCAAGTTGCCAACAATGACCAGAGCAGTGAACTGTCTCTTACAGACGCGCTGCGTTCGGTCATCCGGCCATACCTTGAGGAAGGCCGGACCGATCTGGATCACATCGCCGAAATGCTGGGATTGAGCAGCCGTACCCTTCAGCGCCGCTTGCAGCAGTCAGGGCGAAGCTATTCCGAAATCGTTCAAGAGGCGCGCTTCGAAGTAGCGCGGGACATGCTCGCCGAGCCAGACGCAAAGATCATCGATGTCGCCATGATGGCAGGATATGAACGGCCGCAGCATTTTTCCCGGGCCTTTCGTCGATTTACGGGCGTTTCCCCGCGCCAATACCGCAAAGCGACGTCCGCCGCTCTCGGCGAGCCGTGAGTGTGGAATTTTTTCAAACTCTCCGAGACTATTCAGCAACCGCGTTCCGTGGGTTCTCGGCCTCTATCAGTTTCTGAAGGTGCCGCCGGAAAAACAGCGGGCCTGCGTCAATTGCGATGTCCACGGTATGCGTGGTTTTATTATGCATGCCTTTTTGCACTTCAGCCAGGATGTCGCGATCTTCTTCAAACGCCACCTTGACCGAGGCACTCATGTACTGTGACACCTCTTCATCCTCAGGATGCACATTTCGCATCTGGAACCAGTAGTAGCGGCTTGTGACCTCATCGACCGGCGTCATGAAGTTGTAGCTGTCCATCTGGAAATACTGCCCCACCGGCAGATTGTTCGTGTCTCCGTCCGTGCCCGCAGGCGTAAAGATCGCCTTGATGTAGGCCAGCGCCGGATAGCGCACTTCATAATACTGTTGGCGGTCGCATTTGCCCTCAAAGGGCACAAGCCGCTGATAGAAGGGGCAACCTGCGTATCATACATCCAGCGCGAGACGATCACGCTTGCGTCCGTGCCTGTTATCTTCAGGGGTTCCTCTTCGCAGGCCATGACATCGCACCAAAACGTTTTTGGCTGATCGCCCAACACATTGAAATTTATAAAAAGTTCAAAAACCTTACAAAACTTGGTGGTCTTTCATTGAGAACTTGCTCGCCATGCCCTACCCCACACCGGATGGGTCTTGGTTTTACGTCTCCATCGATACAAGCTGATCCAGTAAGGATCGGACAAAAAACAGTGGAGGATTCACTTATGAAAGTGATTGCAATATTTGCAGCGACGACGCTTGCCGCGACCACGGCGTTTGCCGATGGACATCAGGACCGGACCGGCTGGCCCGAAAGCTTCACCGTCGCGACGGCATCGCAGGGCGGCACGTATTTTGCCTATGGATCAGGCTGGGCGAACCTGGTTGCCGAAGAATTGGGCCTGACCGGTGGTGGCGAAGTCACGGGCGGACCTGGCCAGAACATGGCGCTGGTGCACACCGGTGACGCGCAGTTTGGTATGACGACAATGGGCCCGGCCGCCGAGGCGATCGCCGGCCAGAGCCCGATCGCACCCGGATTGGCGATGACCAATGCCTGCGCGATGTTCCCGATGTACCAGACACCCTTTTCGGTGACGGCGCTCAGTTCCTCCGACATCACCACGATTGCGGACATTCCCGCGGGAGCGCGCATCGGTTTCGGCCCTGCCGGATCGACCTCGGACACATATTTCCCCCGCATGATGGAAACGCTCGGGGTGGAATTTGACCGCCGCAACGGGTCATGGAGCGACCTTGGTGGCCAGCTTCAGGACGGTCTGATCGACGTGATCGCCTTTGCGGCAGGCGTACCCGTGCCTGCAGTCAGCCAGCTCGAAGTCCAGACAGATGTCAACATCATCGAGTTCACCGAAGCCGAGCAGGCGACGATCATGGAGGCTTTCCCCGTCGCCGCGTTTGAGATCGCAGCCAGCACCTACTCGACGCTGGAAGCACCTGCGCGCTCGGTTTCGATGTGGAACTTTGCCATCGCAAACTGCGATCTGCCAGACAGCTTTGTGAATGCTGTCGTCGACATCGTGATGTCCGACAATGAGCGGATGATGAACATCCACAAAGCCGCGCGTTCTACATTGCCCGAAAACTGGACAAAGAACGCAGGCGTGATCGCGTGGCACCCCGGTGCCGCACAGTGGTTCATTGACAATGCAGGTGCCGATATTCCTGCGGATCAAATCCACAGCAAATAAACGCGCTTTGGTGACCGCATCTTTGGTGTGGTCACCATTTTTTCATAATTTGCGACTTTCAAAACCTGCTGAAGACTGCTGTTCTGGCGAACGCGCGGACGGCCAAGGGAGACGGACGATGACAGATGACGCGAAACAGGATGTCTTGTCCGATGGCCCGATCAAAGTCGAAGGCGTCGACGACGAACCGGTCGAACACAACCGCCGTATTTTTGACGGGCGCGCCTATCTGATCATTGCTACGCTTTCAGGCCTCTATGCCATTTTCCACATGGCGGTTCTGAACGGCTGGTCCATCCGAGCGTGGACCGGCGTTGATATCCCCGGCTTGCCCGTTTTCCCGATGGAGACGTGGAATTTCCGCATCGTACACATCGCGGGGGCGCTGATCCTGGGGTTTCTGCTCTATTCTGCACGCGCCTTTCCCGATCGCGACAAGGCCGGTTGGCACCCGTTGGATATCGTTGCCTACCTGGCGCTGATCCCTGCATTTTATGCCTGCTATACGGCGATGACCTTTGCCAACCAGATCGCCGGCGGTGCGATGTGGAACGGCATTGATCCCGGCATCCGCGCCGCAGAAACGTGGCATTACGGTGTCCCGTTGATCGCAGCGACCGCGATTGGCATCGTCATTGGTTGGATGCGCCCCCGCGTGCGCGGCTCTATTGCGTCAGCTGATCTGGTCCTTGTGGTCTGTTCTGTGGCGGTCGCGATGTATCTGATCACCATCTTTGGCACCTTGATGCGCAATGCCACCGGCACCCCATTTGCGCCCATCGGGATGAGCCTTGCCGCCGTGGCAGGCACCGCGCTGATCATGGAAATGACGCGACGGGTTGCGGGCCTTGCCCTGATCGTCATTGCGGGAATTTTCCTGATCTATGTTTTTGTCGGAGACCTCTTGCCCGGTTTCCTGAATGCGCCCGACATCGCGTGGCAGCGGTTCTTCAGCCAGGTCTATACCGACGCAGGCATCCTTGGCCCGACAACGGCGGTGTCCTCGACCTATATCATTTTGTTCATCATCTTTGCCGCTTTCCTGCAGGCCTCCAAGGTCGGTGAATATTTCGTCAACTTCGCCTTTGCGGCAGCCGGGCGTGCCCGCGGGGGGCCTGCCAAGGTCTCCATCTTTGCCAGCGGCCTGATGGGCATGATCAACGGCACCTCGGCGGGCAATGTGGTGGCGACCGGGTCGCTGACGATCCCGCTGATGAAAAAGGTAGGCTACAAGCCAACGACCGCCGGCGCGGTCGAGGCCGCAGCCTCGACGGGGGGCCAGATCATGCCGCCGATCATGGGGGCGGGCGCCTTCATCATGGCCGAGATCACTGGCATTCCCTACACCGACATTGCAATCGCCGCGATCATCCCCGCAGTTCTCTACTTCGTGTCGATCTACTTCATGGTCGATTTCGAGGCCGCCAAGCTGGGTATGCGGGGCATGCGCGAGGATGAGCTGCCAAAGTTCCGGGATATGGTGCGCCGGGTGTATCTGTTCTTGCCGATAATCATTCTGATCGCAGCGCTTTTCATGGGCTATTCGGTGATCCGCGCGGGCACATTGGCGACAGCGGCGGCAGCCGTTGTCAGCTGGTTCACACCCTATCGCATGGGCCTTAAATCGGTCGCCAAGGCATTTGAAATTGCAGGCATCATGTCGATTCAGATCATCGCGGTCTGCGCCTGTGCGGGCATTATCGTTGGCGTCATCTCACTGACTGGAGTCGGCGCGCGGTTCTCGTCTGTCCTGCTCAGCATTGCAGATGCAAACCAATTGCTGGCGCTGTTCTTTGCCATGTGTATCTCCATCCTGCTGGGGATGGGCATGCCCACGACAGCGGCCTATGCGGTCGCCGCGAGCGTCGTGGCTCCGGGACTGGTGCAACTGGGTATACCCGCGCTGACAGCCCATTTCTTTGTGTTCTATTTCGCCGTTGTCTCGGCCATCACACCTCCGGTGGCCTTGGCCAGTTATGCCGCCGCAGGCATTTCAGGCGCCAATCCGATGGAGACATCGGTGGCCTCGTTCAAGATCGGCATCTCCGCCTTCATCGTGCCGTTCATGTTCTTTTACAACTCGGCCCTGCTGATGGACGGCACATGGTTCGAAGTGATGCGCGCAGGCGCAACCGCGATCTTTGGCGTCTTTCTGCTGTCCTCCGGTGTGCAGGGGTGGTGGGCTGCGAGCCGTGCAAATTGGCCCATCCGTGGCGGGCTGATCATTGTCGCGCTGTTCATGATCGAGGGCGGACTGGTATCGGATCTGATCGGCATTGGCGGTGCCGTGGCGCTGTTTGTTCTGTCGCGCGCCACAAGTGCAAAACCGGCGGCGCCGTGACCCTTGGTCCGAAGGTCCAGTGTGGCTCAAACGGCAGAAGAAGACCCGCCAAAAACTTGATCAGGTGGAAGATAGCTGGCACTCTTGATCCCTTGTAAGAGGAGACTGAAACATTGAAGAGTTCAGCAAGGCCAGTTGTCCATCGACGATTAATAACTTCTCTGAGTGCCCTTTGGATATTCTTAATTCTGGGATTGCTCCAAAGCGCCACCGCTGAGGAAGCGCCCTCAACCCAAGCAGACTTTCCCGGCCTGATCGAAGCGCTCAACAGCCACGAAGTGTCAAATCTGATTGATGGGGTCGTGACAGAGGTTCATTTCAAGCCCGGTCAATTTGTCGAAGCAGGAGATATTCTGTTTTCCATAGATCCGGGGCCTTATGAACTGACTGTAAAAACCCAACGCCTCAACACGGTGCGCGCCGAAACGACCCTGTCCTCCGCACGCCAGGACCTCGAACGTATCCAGAAACTGAAAGACCGAGGATCGGCTACGGATGTACAGATGCTCAAGGCCGTCGTGGCGTTGTCATTGGGCGAAGCACGATTGGAGCAGGCCAAGGCCGAGTTGAAATCCGCGGAAAGCGATCTTGAGGATACGGTCATTCGAGCGCGGATAAGCGGCATCATCAGTCAATCCGCGATCAACCCCGGCGCATATGTGGAAAAGGGACGCGCGCCGCTAGCCCGGATCGACCAGATGGACCCGGTACTGCTATCCTACGAAATTCCCTACGTCGATCGTATCGAACAGTTGGCGATCGACAATTTGCGCACACCAAGCGAATTGCTGGATCGTGTCACTCTGAGCATAAAGATTTCAGAGACGTGGCTGTATCCCGAAACCACGACGCCGGACAATCTATCGTCACGTGTCGACATGGCGACCGGTACAATGACGATCTGGGCCGAGCTGGCCAATCCCAATTTCCGATTGCGTCCGGGTATGCGTGTCAGAGTCCAGTCAGTGATCAACGGCCAGTAAAAGCCGTGCTTTGAATAGTCTGGAAGGGCCGATTTACGCGCCCCTTCCAAAAGCCAGCCAAGCCGCCCACGTTTGAAGGGCGCGATTACAGGAAGGGCGCTCCGCTGCCTTATGTCCCCGAGCGGCCACGTGAGGCTATCGACAAAAACCGGGCCGCACGAAACGGGACACAGCAGCATGACGTAGTGCCACCACCGACACCTGTTCCTGTGGAGTAATGTTACGCTGTTGCGGCCCCCAATGCGGTATCCATCAGCGCCTTGATCTGCGATTTGCTGGTCTGCGCGATGATGCGGCCGAGTTCCTGATTGCCTTTCAGCACCACAAGGGTCGACCGTCGCGGAATGTTCATCCGCTTGGCCAGATCCGATTTGCCATATTCATCCCAGTCAACATCGATAAAGGTGATCTTGTCTTCGTAGTCGGGATTTTCCGATTTCAGCGCATTGATCACCCGTTCCTGCGTCGCGCAGGTGCTGCACCAGTCCGCTTTGAAGTCGAGAAAGACGGTATCTCCGGCTTTCAGGTGTTTCTCCACCAGTCCGGGCTTGTAGGCAAGCGGTGCGGCGTTGGCTGCAAAGGGCAGGGCGGCGGCGCCTGCGGTCAGTACAAGAAAATGGCGACGATCCATGAGTGGTCTCCTGTGGTCAAAATTACAATGCGACGGAAAGATCGATCAACCAGGCGGGCAGAACACCGATCAGCCAGGCTTCGATCACGTGATGGAAATTGAAAAACAACGCCAGTCCGACGGCGACGAAGGCGATGCCCAGAATGGGCCTGCTGCGTTGCGCCAAGGCACGAAGCTGTGTGTTGTAGCGCCCCACGGCACCACGGGTGCCATAGGCCAAGCCCAGGATCAGCGTCGAGACACCCATCGCAAAGAACACCATGATGGCGGTGGCGCGCATCAACCCCTCACCTTGCGATGCAAGCGAAATGGCGCCGCCAAGCGTCGGACCGATGCAAGGGCTCCAGACAGCGCCGAGCAGCAAGCCACCAAGGAACTGGCCGCGCAGCCCGCCCTGATCCAGCGTGTCGATCCGTGCATCAGCCTGCGCGGACAATCCCGCCGTGGCACCGGCCAGAACCGCGCCCGCCTGGGGCATCAGCAGCGCCAGCCCGAACAGCACCATCAGCGCGGCGCCGACCTTGGAAATCGTGTCGATATCGATCCCCAGCACGTGCCCGAAAGCCGTCACGCCAACACCCAATGTCACGAATGACAGGCTCAATCCCGCTGAAAGCGCGATTGGCCCATAGCGACTGCTTTGGAAAGCCGTGGCGATAACGATGGGCAACACCGGCACGACGCAGGGGTTGATCAGGGTCAGCAGACCGGCTCCATATGCAAAGACGAGTTCCATCTTCGTCACCTAAGAGGCTGAGCACCGCGCTGTCACCAAACGATCCCGTGACGCGGTTTCACATGTTTGTGGGATTTATGACAAATGCGCCGCACCTCTTTGAAGATTTTGACTTCAAGAATCCTCAAGTCACCCGAGATTTGATCCCGGCACACAAACGAAGGAAGATGTTCCGCAGTCCTGCTGGATGCAAAACCGACGTTTGATACTGTTTTCGGCAACTCCGGTGCGTGCCCTGGAACCCCTCGAAAACCACATCGCAATACCTGACGGCATCGTTTCGGCCACCATGACCGGGATTGATCGCCGTGTCGCCCGGTCGTTTCGGGAAAACGTCGGGCGATCGTTCAGCGCACGGCAGCAAAGGCGCTGAAACACTCCCAAATACCAAAACGGCGCAGCCCGAAGGACTGCGCCGGTAGATCGCAAAACAATGGTGCGGCAAGCCGAACCGTTTCTTACTGGTTGCCCGACGATCCTGCCAAGACCGCTTCCATGACACGGTCAAGATTAAAGCTCCCTGGTTTTTGCCGTGGCGGGAAATCCTTGAAGCTCTGGAGCCAGCGGCCGACATATCCACCGGCGGGTGCGATCACGAACATATGTTCGATCCACCACCGCTGATAGCCCATGGCGTCCTCGGCTTCGGCGCGCTCGAATGGGTCCATGACCAGATTGGTGATGGATGGCGCTCGCAAGACTTCAAACGGCGCGGTCCAGACCTTGTAGCCTTCGGCGTTCTGACGCAGGAAGGTCATTTTCCACGCATTGTAACGCAAAGCGGCAACCGACCCGTCATCTGTCCAGTATATGAACTCCTCACGCGGCCAGTCCGCTTCCCCCCTCAGGGCAGGAGTCAGATCGTAGCCATCAAGATGAACGTTGTACGTCCGGCCGATGGCCTCGACGCCGCCTTCCAAAAGACGCTCCTTGATATCCGGTTCCCCGGCAGCAGACATCAGGGTTGGCAACATGTCCTCATGAGAAACGATCTCGTTGATGACGGTGCCCGGTTCGATCGTACCCGGCCAGCGGATTGCCGTCGGCACGCGAAAGCCGCCTTCCCACTGGGTGTTCTTCTCGCCCTTGAACATCGTCGTGCCACCATCGGGCCATGTGAAGGTCTCGGCGCCGTTGTCGGTCGAGTACATGACGATGGTATTGTCGGCGATACCCAGTTCATCCAGCTTGTCGAGAAGTTGGCCGACCATGCCGTCATGCTCGACCATTCCGTCGGCATAGACACCGAGGCCGGTCACGCCCTGCGATTCCGGCTTCAGGTGTGTAAAAATGTGCATCCGGGTGGAGTTCCACCACAGAAAGAAGGGCTTGCCTGCTTCATGCGCACGCTCCATGAACTCAAGCGCGCCTTCGGTCACCTCTTCGTCTACGGTCTCCATACGCTTGCGTGTCAAGGGACCGGTATCCTCGATATCCTGTCCGATAAGCGCGCCGTTGTCGTCATAGATCGCAGTCGATTTGATGACGCCACGCGGGCCAAACTGTTTCTTGAACTCCGGATTTTGGGGATAATCGGGATTCTCGGGCTCTTCCTCGGCATTCAGGTGGTAGAGGTTTCCGAAGAACTCGTCGAAACCGTTGTTCGTCGGGAACATCTCATCAAGGTCGCCCAGGTGGTTCTTGCCATATTGGCCTGTCATGTATCCCAAAGGCTTGAGCAGACCTGCGATGGTGGGGTCCAGAATATTCATGCCCTCCGGCGCCCCCGGCAGACCGACCTTGGTCAGACCGGTCCGGATCGGAGATTGCCCGGTTACGAATGCGGCACGTCCGGCGGTACAGCTTTGCTGGCCGTACCAGTCCGTAAACATGGCGCCTTCATCGTAGATCCTGTCAATGTTCGGCGTTCGATAACCCATCATGCCGAAGTTGTTGGCGCTGATGTTGAACTGGCCGATGTCGTCCCCCCAGATCACAAGGATATTGGGTTTGTCGGTGTCCTGCGCGAAGGCAGGGAAAGCCATCGGTGCAAGGCAGACCGACAGGGCTGCAGTTAAGGTTCTTATCATCTTGTTCACGATCTTCTCCAGTTTTGACTCAGCGCGTCGATACACGCCAGGTTCGATTGCGTTTCAGCGTGGGCGGGGTGCCCCGATGACGGATCATCACGGGACAAGCATGCAACTGTATGGTCGGATCACAAACCCACAATGTTTTCCGCCTTGTAAATACCTTTCTTAAAGTCTCTTTACGCAGCGTGTCCCAATCACTCTTGTCGATATGCCTTGCTGCCTTCTTTTCGCGCGCGCAAGCGCGTCTGCGGCGTCCGTATCAATCGCGTCAACCGCGACCGCTATGACGGCCGCCTCGCCATCCTCGAGGACAAAACAAAGTCTTTCAATATCTTGCGACAGATGCTGCCGACAAGATGACCAGTTGCGCCACGGACAACACCGCCGACAGCGGCATGCGTGGCGGCGGCGCCAATCACCGCAACGCCTGCGGGTGGACACAACGCGCCGAGAAGCCGATACCTGCCGCAACTTTGCCGACATGGGTGACCTCAAAGACCTTCAACCAGCCTTCATCTGATCTGGAAATCACTGCAGCGGTAAGATCGCGGATCGGACCTTCCGTTTTAATGAGTTTGAGCGCTTCAAAGTTCATCTTTGCATCAGCGAGCGACCCGTTTGAGGCGGCAAGGACCACGTAATTTTTGTCAGCCATTTGCAATCAATCCCATTCTGCTTTGCATAGGTGGTTTGGGTTGCGTGAGCGGTTTCAGTGCTTTTCAGATCTGTCTGCACCTTTTGACGTGATCCGCCCAAAGCCGCAGGTTGGCAAAGAAGGCGACGCAAAAACCACACGCCGCCTCGGTTTTCTTTCTGTCATGCGCCCGGTCCCCCGAGCGCATAACGCTGGCTCAGATCAAGTCAACCGGGGTCACTCACCGCGGCTGCCGGTCCTCGCATTCTTCACCTGCTTGATCACGTCTTCCAGATTGTAGCTGGACGGGTCCTGCATCGGTGGGAAGTCGCGATAGGTCTCAAGCTCCCGGAGCCACAACTGCTGGCCAATCGGCAGAAGGTTCCAGTCATATTGATACGCGGTCATCGGTGCAGCAATTGCGCCGCCCGTGCCCATCAACGTCTTGATCTGTGATCCAACAGAGGTTTCGAAGGGATCGCGTTTGATGTTCACGACCTGGGTCCAGTGGTAGGGCTGCACACCCGCGATGAAACCGGACGGGTCATCCGACACCATGGCAAAGTACATCTTCCAGTTCTTGAAGCGAACGGCCGATGGATCCTTGCCCGAGTAGTACATGAAGTAGTCCCGCGCCGCGTTGTCGGCTTCTCCGGTCAAGTAGTCCAACTGGTTTGTCCCATCGAGCGTCGTTTTGACGATCCCCGCATACTCGCCCTTCTCGATCTGAGCTTTCAGGTCGTTGTCCGCGGGGCCACCCGCCGCTTCGACCAGCGTCGGCAGCCAGTCGAGTGACGCAAAGATGTCATTGTAAACGGTGCCGGGTTCGATCTTGCCGGGCCAGCGAATGACCGCAGGCGCGCGCATACCGCCTTCCCAGGTACTCAGCTTGCCACCCTTGAACGGGGTCGTGCCGCCATCGGGGAAGGTGATTGTCTCGGCTCCGTTGTCGGTGGTGAACACGACGATGGTGTTGTCGAGTTCGCCCATGTCCTCGAGCTTTTTCAGCACATAGCCGATGTTGTCGTCCATCTGCTTCATGGCGGCCTCATTGACGCCCCAATCCTTACCGCCTTTCACGCCGACCATGTCCAGATACGTGTCATCCAAGACGGTGGTGATGTGCATGCGGGCCGGGTTGTACCAGACAAAGAACGGCTTGTCGGTCTTCTCGGGGTCGTTGCGGTCGAGGAAGTCGATGACCTGCGCCGAGATTTCCTCGTCGATGGTCTTGGAGCGTTCCATCGTCAGTGGACCTTCGTCCTTGCACGTCATGTTCGCGGCGGTGCCATCGCTCGACGTGCAGTGCATGACCGGACGCGGCGGCGTCAGACAGATGGTTGTTGCGGCATCAACAGCGCCGGGCACTTCGGCCAGGCCAGGTACCGGCGTGTTCTTGCACGGTGGCACGATGCCCTGTTCGGTGGGCGATATGTTGATGTCGGGGAAGCTGACGCCCTGCATCGCGTCAAGGTGATAGAGGTATCCCCAGAATTCCTGGAACCCGTGCGCCGTCGGCAGGGCGTCGGTGTGATCGCCGAGGTGGTTCTTGCCGAACTCACCGGTCGTGTAACCAAGATCCAGCAGGAACTTGGAGATCGCCGGCGTTCCGGGTTGAAGGTAGCTGGGGCTGCCGGGCAACTGTGGCATGATCATGCCGGTTCGCAGCGGCTGCATGCCAGTGAAAAAGGCATTTCGCCCGGCCGTGCAGCTTTGCTCGGCATAGTAGTCAGTGAACATCGCGCCTTCGCGGCCGATGCGGTCGATGTTGGGTGTTTCGCCAACCATCAGACCGCGGTGATAGATCGACGGCTGCATCCAGCCGATATCGTCCCCCATGATGAACAGGATGTTCGGCTTTTTCTCGGCATCTTGCGCCTGTACCGGCGCGGACGTCCCCAGCAGAGCGGCCCCCAGCGCAATCGCGCTGGCGCAGGCCGCTCCCGCGTATCGCGCGAAGGGACTGTTTGGCTTTTTGTGTTTCATGAATCCGACATTCCCCAAGTGGCCTGCCATCTGACGCGAAGATCGCCTGATCAGGCCTGCGGATCAAGTATCTTTTACCTC
>NZ_JAIMIA010000045.1 GCF_019966495.1 Tateyamaria pelophila
AGAGAAGATCAGAGAAAAGTTCGCTAAAGCGGACCGGCTGGAAGCCGGTGGCTTCGATCCATTAGGTGGAAAGTGAACCGTCGCCTTGCTGAAACCGGCAACTACGAGATGGTGTGGCAGGAAAACTATGGCGGTTCGGTCGTCAAACCCAAGGGCGTTCTGGAAGGTGTACAACTTGGTCTGGGCGACATTGGTATCGTCACCACAATTTTCCACTCGTCCAAATTGCCGAGCCAAGGGATCGCCGCAGTCACACCGTTCGTGGCCGCAGATGCACGCGCCGTCGCCAAGGCGGTGGATGAAATTGCGCGCGAATACCCAGCGATGCAGAACGAATTTGCTGCACAAAACCAAGTCTATCTTGCCACGGGCGTCGTTCTGGACAGCTATCAGGTGTTTTCGACGGAGGAAGTGAGCACGATTTCCGACCAGCAGGGCAAGAAGGTCGCCGGTGCGGGCATGAACCTGCGCTATCTCGAAGGCATCGAGGGAGCCGCGGGGGTGCGCGGCGGTCTGACCGACTTCTACAACATGCTGCAAACCGGCCTCGTGGATGCGGCGCAACTCTGGCCCGAAGCCGCCGCGACCTTCAAGATCTCCGAAGTGGCCCCTTACATGCTGCGTGCCGATCTTGGCGCTGTGAACTCCAAGACGATCACTGTGAACAAAGACTATTGGGATGGCCTGCCTGACGAGGTCAAAGAGGTCCTGCAAGCCGTCGCCATCGACTACCGTGACCACCTGGCCGGTATCGCGATGGACCAGGCCGCAGAAGCAGAAGCCGCATACATCGCCGCTGGCGGGACTATTGTCGAAGTCACGCCGGAAGACCGGGCGGCCTGGGCAAACGCGATGCCAAACATCGCGCAGGAATGGGCCGCAACGCTGAACGACAATGGCGAGGCCGGGACAGAGATGCTGAACGCTTATTTGGCCAAGCTGGAAGCGGCTGGCTATGTCGGTGCCCGCGACTGGTCCCAACCCTGAACCTGACTGACCCGAGAAGGGGCCTGGATAATGCTCAAGTCTGCACTCGCTGGCCTCACTCGGGTCGTCAATGCCCTCGCCATTGGGGCCAATGCCGCTGGAACGCTGACCGTGTTGGCGCTGGTCGTCATCCTCAACGTCGACGTAATTGCGCGCAGTATGTTCAACGCTCCACTTAAGGGCACCTATGAACTGGTCCAACTGGCCGTTGTCTTCATCGTGTTTTTGCAATTGCCGGACGTGGTGCGCGTCGACAGGCTGACACGGTCGGACGGGTTCCTGAACCTGCTGCACGGCCGCCGCCCGGGCCTCACGGCGAACCTGCGGCGCATCATCAACGCGATATCCGCCATCTTTATGGGCCTGATCGCGTACATCATGTTTCCCGAGTTTCTGAAGATGTGGGAAACGCAGGATTTCTTTGGTGTGCCGGGCGTTTTCACCGCGCCATGGTGGCCCATCAAACTGGTCATCGCGGGCGGCAGTGCGCTGGCCTGCCTGATCTTCACCCTCAAGGTGATCACCGCGCAGGATCGGCCTGAACTGATCCGCGCCCCTGAACATGACGACCCCAAAACAGGCGAGCCGAACGCATGACTCCTATTGAACTCGGCCTCATTTCGGTCGTCGCCATCGTCTTTCTGATCTACGCGGGCGTCTACATTCCCATTGCTCTGGGCATGGTGTCGCTGGTCTCGATCTGGCTGATGCGGGACAATTTTACTTTGTCCCTCAACCTGCTGAAGATCGCCGTGGGCGACAGCGCCATGGTCTACAGCTTTGCGACTATTCCGCTATTTACCTTCATGGGGCTGGTGGTGTCCAAGGCGGGATTGGGAAGGGACATCTACGAGGTCATGACCATGCGGTTTCGCAAGGTAAAAGGCGGGATCGGTATGGCCACGGTGGGGGCGAACGCCGTCTTTGCTGCCGTGACCGGGTCGTCCATCGCGTCGGCGTCAGTATTCACCAAAGTATCCGTGCCACAAATGATCAATCAGGATTACAATCCGCGTTTCGCCGTGGGCGTTGTGGCCGGGTCCTCCGTTCTGGGCATGATCATCCCGCCATCCGCCATGTTGATCATCTACAGCTTTGTTGCGGAACAATCCGTCGGAGACATGTTCCTCGCAGGGGTCATCCCCGGCCTTATGCTGGCGGCCGCCTATGTCGGCGCCATCTGGGTCATGGGCCGCTACACACCGAATTTCGTCGGTGGCCGCGTGGTCGAAGACACCGAATGGATGACAAAAGGCGAAATTGCGTCGAAAACACTTCCGACGCTTGGCCTGATCACCATCGTTTTGGGCGGCATCTACACCGGCTGGATGACGGCGGTCGAAGCCGGGGCGACGGGGTCACTGGTGGCATTGCTCATCGCGATTGCGCGCCGCTCCATGTCTCTCAAGGGCTTCTGGGAAGCGTTGCTGGAGACCGGCCATATCACTGCTGCCATCCTCTTTCTGATCACTGCCGCCTCGATCTACTCACGGATGCTTGGCTTGGCCGGGCTTCCCAACCAACTGCAAGACATGCTGGCTGGGAACGCCGCCTCTTTCTGGACGATCATGCTGCTTTACGTGCTGCTGATGCTGTTCCTCGGGACCTTGCTGGACACGGCGTCAATCATCCTGATCGTCGTGCCGCTGTTCCTGCCCCTGGCCGAAGCACTGGATATGTCGTTGATCTGGTTTGGCATCATCACGGTTGTCGGGGCCGAGATCGGGCTGTTGACGCCGCCCCTGGGCATATCGTGCTTCGTCATCAAATCGACGCTCAACGACGACCGGATATCGCTCAAGGATGTGTTCATGGGGGCGCTGCCCTTCGCCTTTGTGATGTTGATCGTTCTGTTTATCCTGATCGAATTTCCGATCCTCAGCCTAGCTCTACTATAAGGAAATCTGCCATGCGCAATGTTACCAAAGACAACATCACCGAGGCTTTCAAAGGCTACATGGGCGATGAGATGGAGCCGCGCAGCCGTGAAATCATGAGTTCGCTTGTGCAGCACCTGCACGACTTTGCCCGCGAAACCAACCTGACCCATAACGAATGGCGCACAGGCATCGCCTTTCTCGAAGGGTGTGCTGCGATTGAAAGCGAAGACCGGCACGAATTTGTGCTGGCGTCGGATATTTTGGGCCTGTCCTCACTGGTGGACATGCTGCATTCACGGCCTGATGCCACATCGTCGTCGGTGCTTGGCCCGTTCCACGTGTCCGGCGCGCCACCGCTGCCGGTCGGCGGGGATATGAAGCGTGACTTTGGCGGGCCTGTCCTGCTGGCCGAAGGGGTTATTCGCGATACTGACGGCAATCCAATTCCGGGCGCCGAGATCGACATCTGGCAAACCGCGCCCAACGGACTTTATGCCAGCCAGGACGAGGCGCAGGATACGTACTCGTTCCATGGCCTGATGACGGTGGGCGAAGATGGCCGATACGCGTTCACGACGGTCAAACCTGTTGAATACACAGTGCCGACAGATGGTCCGATTGGTGCGATTCTGGACGCCTGTGGCCGCCATCCATGGCGCCCCTCGCACCTGCATTACATCGTCAAAGCCCCCGGCTACCGCGATCTGGTGACAGAGATTTTCCCCGATGATGACCCCTATCTGGATCAGGACACGGTCTTTGGTGTACGCGAAGATCTGGTGATGAAATACCATGAAAAACCCGCCTCCGAGTTCCCCGAAGGTATGGCTCTGTCCGGCAAGATAAATGCGCCGTTTCTGGCCGTCGAATTCGACGTGACGCTCGCCAAGGCGTAAGCGTAACTTGGCGATTACAGCGGGCGGGCCTCGTCCACCAACATGACGGGAATGCCGTTTCGGATCGGAAAAGCCAGTTTGGCGCTCTCAGAAATCAACTCCTGCCGCGCGGCATCGTAGCGCAAGGTCGCGTGTGTGAGCGGACAAATCAGCGCCTCTAGCATATGGCGATCCACATTGGAGCTCATTGCATCATATCCCCTTCACCACCACGTAACGAAAACTCGATCAGCGTCACAAGCGTTTCGCGACGTGTGGTCAGTGAAGGAGCTTCAAGCAAGGCCTGTTTCTCTTCGCTGTCGAAATCAAGCATCATCGACAGGGAGTTGATCAGCAATTCGTCATCTGCTTCTTTCAGCGTTTCCCAGTCGGCTGACAAGGACCGTGCATCGAAATACCGCCCCAGCAGATCGAGAAACATCGGGCGATTAAAAGACGAGTCTTCGTCCGACTCCGCTTGATCGTGGCCGAAACTGTCCCAATTGACGTCGCACCGCCGATAGGGCGTAAACCCGTCCACTTCGCGCAAAACGCGGAAGCGGGAAATACCGGACAGTGTAATCAGATACCTATTGTCTTCGGTTTCCGAAAACTGGGTAATCCGACCGGCACAGCCGATGGTTTGCAAGCCTGTACCACCGCGCCCTGCCACCTCATTGGGCTGGACCATTCCGATCAAACGCTCGGGCGTTTTCAGCGCGTCATCCATCATCTGCAGATAGCGCGGCTCGAATATATGAAGAGGCAGACGCGAGCGTGGCAACAGCAACGCCCCCGGCAATGGAAATATCGGGATCGTCCCCGGGAGGTTGGCCACTTTGATCATGATGCTTAGTTAGCCCGCGGATTGGATCAGGCAAATATCATCGAGCTTAGACGGCGACGCCCGTTCAACACGATTGGATCGTTGGGCTTGAGGGCATCGAAAACGATGAACAATTGCGCCCTGGCAGCCCCGTCGTTCCACTCCCGGTCGCGCTGAAAAAGGTCAAGCAGCATATCGACCGCGCCTTGCGCATCGTTGCTGGCATGCAGCGCCTTGGCCAAGTCGAAACGGGCCTGATGATCGTCCGGGTCGGCTTCGACCGCAGCGCGCAGGTCTGCCACAGGCCCTGCATCCGCCGCCTGGCGCGCCAGTTGCAACTGGGCGTGAGCAGCATCAAGCTCGGGGCTGGTTGAAATCTCCACGGGGGCTCCGTTCAGGATCGCCTCGGCCTGATCAAGATCGTCCAGTGCGATATGCGACCGAACAAGGCCCGCATACGCACCCGCATGTGACGGATCTTCCTCAAGGATCGCAGCAAAGGTTTGCGCTGCATCCGCGGCAGCCCCTTCGCTCAGCATTTCTTCGGCAGCCTCAACGGCATCATTCAGGCTGTCACCCGGCGCTTCACCGCCGGAGGCCTTGATAACCCGATCCACAAAGTCGGTGATTTCCGAACCTGGCACCGCGCCCTGGAATCCATCGACAGGCTGACCCTTCCAAAAGGCATAAACCGTCGGGATCGACTGGATCTGAAGTTGACCCGCGATCCTTTGCGCCTCGTCAACATTCAGCTTGACCATCTTGACCGCACCCTTGGCAGCCGTCACAGCCGCCTCAAGTTGCGGACCAAGCGTCTTGCAGGGGCCGCACCACGGGGCCCAGAAATCCACAATCACAGGAACAGTTTGGCTGGTCTCAATCACGTCCGCCATAAACGTCGCTTCCGAGCCATCCTTGATCAGGTCGGCATCCGCAGAGGCCGCTGTGCCCCCGGATAATCCCAAATCCATCATCGTCTCATCCTCTTTGTCGCTTGGACGTTATATGGACCCGACAGGAGGACATGCCAAGGGGGCTGATTTCTCTTTCCCCGCGAACCCCGTCACTCTCTCTGACGACCCATGGCGCTGGGTTCTTTCACCGGCCCCGATCAGATTCCTAAATATCAAATGTCGCGAACACCGGCGCATGGTCGCTCGGCTTTTCCCACCCGCGCACATCGCGCAGAATCCGGCTTGAATGCGCGGCACCGGAAATGTCCCCGGTTGCCCACACGTGATCAAGGCGACGGCCCTTGTCCGCTGCGCTCCAGTCCTTTGCCCTGTAGGACCACCAGGAATACAGCAGACCCTCGGGAATGTCCTGCCGGGTCACATCCACCCATCCCCCCGCGTCCTGCACGGCGGCCAGATGCTCCACCTCGATGGGCGTGTGGCTCACGATTTTCAACAGCTGCTTGTGGCTCCAGACATCGTCCTCGCGCGGGGCAATGTTCAAGTCACCCACCAGAATGGCGCGCTCGGGCCGCTCGGCATGAAACCAATCGCGCATGTCGGTGAGGTAATCCAGTTTCTGGCCAAACTTCACGTTCTTTTCACGGTCGGGCACGTCACCACCGGCGGGCACATAGAAATTATGAACCGTCACACCGTTCTCAAGCCGCCCTGCAATGTGCCGGGCATGTCCCAATTCTGCGAAATCCTGCGCACTGGACTCCTCCATCGGGATCTTCGACAGGATCGCCACACCATTATATCCCTTGTCGCCACGCGCCACCATGTGAGTGTATCCCAAGGCTTCAAATCCCTCGCGCGGGATCTTGTCGACCGGGCTTTTGCACTCTTGCAGGCACAGGACATCCGGGGCTTCCTCCTGCAACAACTTCAGCACGATCGGTTCGCGCAAACGGACCGAGTTGATGTTCCAGGTGGCAAGCGTAAAGGGCATGGGGGCGGGCTCCGATTGATCAGCGCCGCGACCCTAACTTGCATGTGCCTGCATCGCCAGCCCGGAAAGCGCGGCGATGAAATCCTTGACTCCCGTCAATTTCGAAACACCTCTTTCCCATCTCAAAGACAAGCAGGCGGAGTAGACCATGACCTACACGGCACGCATATGCGCAGTGACAACGGCGCTCCTGTGGTCACAGATGGCGCAGGCAGAGCTGTGGCATCGGTTTACCATCCCTGATTTTCGCGCCGTCAGCCTGGCCTATGACGCAGAAGTCTGCGGCATCTGGGTGGCCAACGAAGGGCCCGAGATCATATTGATGAACACCGGCGGCTCCGAAATCCTGCGATTTGACAGCGGCATGAGATCGGTGCGCAGCCTGACCGTCGACGGCGACGGCCTGCTGCTCGCCAACGGGTGGGGCGATTTCAAACGGGTGACGCGCACAGGGCGCCCAATCGACGAGGAATTTCAGCTCAGCGTCTCTCTGTATGACACCGAAGGACTGCACCGCGACGCCGATGGGAGCTTTCTGGTCGTTGAGGACGATCCGTCCCGCTTGCTGCGGATCGCGCCGGACGGATCAGTCATCATGGAACTCTTCGGAGATCGGTTCAACCCGCCCATGGTCGAACCGCAGGGGGTCACGCGCGACCCTTATTCCGGTAACATTCTGGTGGTGGACGATAACGAAGGGCTCAACAGCCTGTTTGAGCTGGCCCCCGACGGGCGTGTCCTGTCGGTTTCGCCGCTCTCTGCCTATGGGCGCGACGCCGAAGGAGTGGCGCTTCAACCGGAAACCGGCGTTCTCTTCGTTGGGTTCGATTCCGGGCGTGCGCTGGCCATATTTGACTGGATGCCGACCGAAAACACGATCGAAACCCCCTTGGCGCGCGGGCCGGACTGCGCTCTGTCCTGAGATATCCTAAGGATCGATCAGGATGCTTCCCAACACGTCTACCCCTGCGTCGGTAAGGCGGAAAACAATAATCTCGCCTGACCGGGTTCCGCGGCCGGTGAGGGCGGTGATGTTCACCTGGTGGGTCACCAGCATCAATCGTCCCGTCATGGACTGCAACAGGGCAAACGTATCGCGGGTCTGAGCATCGCGGCGTTCATACTGACCGAAAAAGGAATTCAGGCTGGGCGCATCGCGTGGATCACCAAATCCAAGTAAATCAGCCGTCTCACGCGTGCGGCACCACTGGCTGGTCAAAACGGCATCAAAGGTGATCCCTTCAGCCCTCAAGGCATCCCCAATCGCGGCGGCCTGATCGCGGCCACGTTGATCCAGGTTCCTTTGCGTCGCGCAGTTATCAATCTCAAACCGTGCGGGGTCGCCAGTGCCCGGAGCCAAGGCATGACGCATGATCGCGATTGCACCCGGCTCACGCAACGCGTCCCAGTCACTGGCCAGAACCGAACCCGGCCAGATCAAAACAAATAGGAATATCCACCTCATCCGCGATGAGATAGGCCCATAGATGTATATGTCCACGGATTAAAAAACGATCTCACCGGGGTTTCTTCTCTGTTCTGGAAAATCCCGGGGTCTGGGGCAGCGCCCCAGTCCAACGCCAGCATCCTAGCGCCAAAAAAACCCGGGCACGCGAGGCCCGGGCAAGTCCAACAGGGAGGTGCATGTACTGCCACAACGGCCCCGACATGCGCGGGATTGTTACCAGACTACTTATAACACATGGGTGCGCCTTTGACCTACATCAAGATCAAGATATCAAACGATACCCGCCGGATTCGGTGACAAGCAGGCGTGCGTTGGATGGATCGGGCTCGATTTTCTGCCGCAAACGATAGATGTGCGTCTCCAGAGTATGTGTCGTGACACCTGCATTATACCCCCAAACCTCATGCAAGAGAATGTCGCGCGGCACGACGCCTTCGGTGGAACGATAGAGGAACTTGAGGATATTCGTCTCTTTCTCCGTCAGACGAATTTTCTTGTCATCTTCGGTGATCAGCATTTTGACCGATGGCTTGAAGGTATACGGTCCAAGAGTGAATACCGCGTCCTCGGATTGTTCATGCTGGCGCAATTGCGCCCGGATGCGCGCCAGAAGAACGGGAAATTTGAATGGTTTGGTCACGTAATCATTTGCGCCCGCATCCAGACCCAAAATCGTATCCGCGTCGGTGTCATGGCCGGTCAGCATCAGAATCGGGGACTTCACACCCTGTTTGCGCATCACCCGGCACAGTTCGCGGCCATCGGTGTCGGGCAAACCGACATCCAGAATAACAAGATCATAGATCGCTTCCTTGGCCTTGACCAAGGCGTCTTGGCCGTTGGCTGCTTCGAACACATCAAAGTCTTCCGTCATGATCAGCTGCTCGCTCAAGGCTTCGCGCAGATCTTCATCATCATCGACCAAAAGGATTTTTTTCAACTGTGCCATTGGTATGTTCTCCCTCATCGTTACGGTCTAGATGGTGGGTCACGGGGATTTGAGCAAGTTTTGCACCTCTGTGTCACGTCCATGTGTCGCGCAGGCGTCAATTGTTTCAATTCTGACCCGTTTTGCTTATGTGCAACCCGAAGATAAGGGAAATCTGTAACATGGGCTTCGCTCCCGACATCACCGAAATGCTGGCACGCGCCCGTGCAGATCTGCGCATGGGGGTGCCGATTGTCCTGGCCGGACCCGTGTCGGTCATGGCGCTGGCCGCAGAAACCCTGTCCTCTGACCGGCTTGGCCATGTGATGGCGCTGGACGACACTGCGGTGCTCGCACTCACCGGGTGGCGCGCACAAACGCTCAAGGCCCGGGCCTATGACGGCGACATCGCGCGAATTTCAGTGCCCAAAGGGGCCACACTGGATTGGTTGCAGGCCTTGGCAGATCCGGCTGACGATCTGGCCACCCCCATGAAAGGCCCGCTGACAACAGTACGCGATGGCAGCGCGGACGCTCACCGCGCAGCGGTCCAATTGTGCAAATCAGCCCGGCTCTTGCCCGCCGCCTTATGTGTTGACGTGGCCGATGGCATGGCCTTTGCCGCAAAACACGGGCTGACATGCATTCCGCTTGTTCTGGCACGCCCGCTTTTAATGGAGCCGAGTGCGCTTTTTCCCGTCGTGCATGCACGTCTGCCGATTGAAGCGTCGGAAGCGGGGCGCTTGCATGTGTTTCGCCCCGGCGATGGTGGCGAAGAACATTATGCCATAGAAATCGGGCGCGCGGACCGGAGCAAACCGGTTCTGGCACGACTTCATTCAGCCTGCTTTACGGGCGACGTGATGGGCAGTCTCAAATGCGATTGCGGGCCTCAATTGCGGGCCGCGCTGGCACAGATGGGCCAAGAAGGCGCGGGTGTATTGCTCTACCTAAATCAGGAAGGGCGCGGCATTGGCCTGGCCAACAAAATGCGCGCCTACGCGCTGCAGGATCAGGGGTTTGATACCGTCGAGGCCAATCACAGATTGGGGTTCGAGGATGACGAACGTGATTTCCGACTTGGCGCAGATATTCTGAAATCACTCGGTTTTTCCACCGTGCGGCTTCTGACGAACAATCCCAAGAAAGTGGCGATGATGCAAGCCAGCGGGATCAGCGTCTCCGAACGCGTACCGCTGAAAGTGGGCGAAAACCGGCACAACAGCGGATATCTTGCGACCAAAGCCCGAAAGTCCGGGCATTTGCTGTGACGATGGCGCACCAACGGGTGCGCCTTACGGGACTGCCGCAAGTGCCGCGCCTCAAACCCGGTAAGGCGGGGGTGTCTCCCGCCCCTGTGTGCGCTAAACTCAACGGCATGACGCCACATGATCTTGTCCTGACGCAACGCGGTTTACGTTTTCGCAACCACCTTTTCCCCTGCTCCATCGGGCGCGGGGGCATCACTGCGCGCAAACGCGAAGGCGATGGAGCCACACCGACCGGCACACACCGGATCGTCGGGATGTTGTACCGCCCTGACCGCATGGCGCGGCCAACGGATTGGGCCGTGCCAATCCGACCCGGTGATCTTTGGTCAGACGATCCGGGCGACACCGACTATAACATGATGGTGCGTGCGCCGTATGGCCCCAGCCACGAAAAACTGCGTCGTGCCGATCCGCTTTATGATCTCGTGATTCTAACCGACTGGAACTGGCCCTATGCCGTGCGCGGACGCGGATCTGCCATTTTTGTGCACCGCTGGCGCAGGCCCGGTTATCCCACTGAAGGATGTGTTGGTCTCAACGCATGCGACCTGCTTTGGATCGCACGTCGTATCCTGTTCCGCACGCGGTTGATCGTCAGATAGCGCTATTCACCTGCGCTTAATCCGCTGCAAGCTTCTGACTTTAAATCAAAAATTGAAATGTGCGCCCATGTCAGCAATGGTATCGCCATCTTCATTCTGGCCAACCATACCGCGCAAAGAGACACCGGCGCCCAGGTCATGGCGAACCCCGACACCGAAGGCTTCACTTAGATCATCGGCACCTCCGCCGGCGAAGGAGGCGATAATTTGGGTGACCGCGCCGACCTGATACCGCCCTGAAATACCGTATGACGTCTTCTTGCCGACATCGTCATCGCCAAAGAACAGGGAATAGTCCAAGTCACCGACCGAACCAAACGCGTTGAGAACGTAATACCAGACCTCATCGGATCCGTTGTCCTGATTGCCATACGCGGCCGCCAGACTTATCGGGCCAAAATCATATCCCGCGCCAATTTCATAAGTCTTGGCAAATTCAGAACCAGTATCTCCATCATGGTCACCATTGTAATTTCCCATTATTTGGAAATTGTCCGTCTTGTACAACAGGCTGACGCCACTAACCCCCTTTCCGGTGCTGTCATATTCGACAATGGGCCCTTGAAAGGTTGAGTTTTGAGCGATCGGCTCGGTCAGGCCGGGTTCGTACCCGCTGTAAAATACGGTTTCGTCGTCATCGAATGCGCCCGAGATGTTACCGACCTGCAAACGAAGACCGCTGTAAGCCACTGTGAAACGGGGCGCGTTGAACCCGGCGGTTCCCGCCGACCCTCCCCGTTTATCGTCAGATTGAATGCGCAAGCGGGCTGCGAACGCGACGCCACCGTCTGTCTCCGTCCTGCCATCCAGATTCAAACGAAATCGTTGATCGAGACGTGTCTCGTCATCATTGCCTTCATCATAAAACAGACCGAAACGACCGTATCCACTGAATGAGACCTCGGCAATCGCCGAAGACGTACCCAGTACGACAATGAGAGAGGACAGAAAAAGATTCTTGATGGCACTCTCCAGTTCTTGAGGTCGCCCGTCGACCGCAGGTGTCACCAACTCGCCTGAAACCGGTAAAAAGTTCGTTAAAAAGCGATGGCTAATTAAACTCAGTGTCAAATCCAATAAAAAACTTCAAGGCAGTTTTTTTGTTCAGGGCCGCTCGCCGAAGATGGCCGAGCCGACACGTATATGGGTCGCGCCCAAAGCGATGGCAGTTTCAAAGTCACCGCTCATGCCCATGGACAGATTGGTCAGCCCGTTCCGATCCGCCATCTTTGCCAGCAAGGCAAAATGCAGGGCTGGCTCCTCATCCACAGGAGGGATGCACATCAGACCCTCGACGGGCAGGTCCAGTGCGCGGCAACTTGCGACGAAAGCATCTGTCTCATTGGGCAAAACACCGGCCTTTTGCGGCTCTTCTCCGGTGTTCACTTGAATATACAGGGTCGGGCACGCCCCCATTTCCTGCGCAAGACGGCCAATGGTGTTGGCAAGTTTTGGGCGGTCAAGCGTATGGATAGATTGAAACAGCTCCATCGCCTGGCGTGCCTTGTTGGTCTGTAACGGACCGATCAGATCGACAGCGATCTGACCGTAGGTCTCGCGGAAGTCGGGCCACTTTCCAGCGGCCTCTTGCACGCGGTTCTCGCCGAACAACCGATGGCCCTGATCCAGAATGGTGGCCACCCGGTCATTTGGTTGCATTTTACTGACGGCAATCAAGTGCACGGAGCCGGGCGTGCGCCCCGCTTTGGCTTCGGCCTTGGAAACGCGGTCTTGGATATCTGTCAACGCCAATGTCTTACCTCGAATGATTCAAACATAGTCCAGAAACAGGAATTGGAACCAAAAGAACAGAGCAGACAAAAGAAAAGGGGCAGACCTTTCGGTCTGCCCCAAATCTTCAAAGATGGATCAACTTAGAAGTTGAAGATCACACCCAGATCACCAACGATGTTTTTGTTGGTGTTTTGGCCGATACCACCGGCCAGAGTGACGCCGCCACCCAGGCTGTGACGTGCACCAACCGCGTATGTTGGACGACCAAAGTCGAAGTCACCAACCGAACCGTTGTCGATGCCGTTGTCCGAATACACAGCGCGCAGCGATGTGGCTGCACCGATGTCGTAGTTGATCGACGCACCGTAGGAGATATCGTCTTGCAGATCGGAGTCAGCAACAATCGCCGTGAAGCCGAATGCGCCGATTTCGCCGCCGAAACCAACAACCCAGAAGTCGTTGTTTCCACCGTTGAACTGGTCGCTCTGACCGTAGGCTGCACCAATGTTATAGTTGCCGAAGGAGTAACCTACACCAACCTGCCACTCTTCGTCGCCGATTTGGAATTCGTCAGTCCCTGTTGTGAGGGGATCATCCAAGCTAACGATCGAGTCACGTGTATAGGACGCCGCAACTGTGAAATCGCCATAGATGTAGCGAGCTTTGACAGTCGGAGAAACCAGCGAGTCGTCGCCGCTTGTACCAAAGCCGCTTACGGGCAGGACAAAGTTGGACGAAGTTTCAGCAAACGATGTCAGACCAACGCCGTAACCGAAGTAGTCAAAGACGTCGCCCGAGTCGATCACGTCGGATACGTTACCAACGTCCAGACGGAAGCCGCCGGATGACACAGCGAAACCAGCTGCCGAACGCTGTGCAACGTTGGAAGAGCCGCCGATTTGGTCGTCTGTTTGGAAACGGATACGCGCTTCGAATTTAACGCCTGCATCTGTTTCGGTCAGACCTGTGATGGTCAGACGGAAACGCTGCTCAACGTTTGTCTTTTTCTCACCGACGTCATCGTTGCCTTCGTTGTAGATCAGGCCAAAACGACCGTAGCCGCCAAATGTTACTTCCGCAGCAGCAACACCAGCGGTGGCGACGAGAGCGGTTGTAGCGAAGAGAATCTTTTTCATGGGTTTTCCCTCGGTTTTCAGTTCACACGCCCTAACCGGGGAATCCGGAAGGGGATGGATGCTGTTTCACTCATTTGCCCCACCACCTCAAGCAACGCTTAACCCTTGGCCGCACTTCCCCCAGTGGCTGGTGCAGCTTTACCACACTTTCCGTATGACGCTTGTTCGGCAACCGGGGACCGTGTGCCTTGCGAGGGTGATTTAACTTGTCTATCAGAGACCGGGAGTGAAAAGCTTTAGGGATACCGATGACCGAGGTGCAAATGACAAGCCGGATTGCTGCGATATGTTTGATGGCTCTGCTTGCCGGGTGCGGACAAGGTTTGAGCATAGGCAGCCCTGTCGCGGATGCTGATACACCTGTGGATTCGGATATCCTGCGCAGCAGGGGCGGCATTCAGGACAATAACCCCACCACCATAGGCGAGGCCCTGCGCGCTGGACGTAACCAGGAGCGTATCGTCGCCGTCAACAAATACCTCTGGTCCGCGTCGATCGAAGTGCTTGATTTCCTGCCCATTCAGTCGGTCGACCCGTTCACGGGCGTTATCATTACAGGCTATGGGACACCTCCGGGTGGTGGCACGGCTTATCGTGCGACCGTTCTCATAGACGACCCGGCGCTTGATGCCCGCTCGTTGAACGTGGCGCTACAGACGCGCAATGGCCGTGCGGCAAGCGCTTCGGCCGTGCGTGCGGTAGAGGATGCCATTCTGACCCGTGCCCGCCAACTGCGCATCGGTGCCGACAGTCTCTAGGCGCATGCCACTCGTGACGGCACATCATTGATACAAGCGCCGGGCCGCACGCCCGGCGTTTTCGGTACAGACCAGGATAAATTGCACCATGGCCACTTACACCCCCTCCGATATTGAAGCCCGCTGGCAAGCCGCATGGGAGCAAGCGGCGGTTTTTCGTGCGGAGCGCAGCGACGACAAACCCAAGTACTATGTGCTCGAGATGTTCCCCTACCCGTCGGGCCGCATTCATATGGGCCACGTGCGCAACTATACGATGGGCGACGTGATCGCGCGCTACAAGATGTCGACCGGGCACTCGGTTCTGCACCCGATGGGCTGGGACGCCTTCGGCATGCCCGCCGAAAACGCAGCAATGGCCATCGGCGGCCATCCCAAGACCTGGACCTATGACAACATCGCCGACATGCGCAGCCAGATGAAACCGCTGGGCCTGTCGATTGACTGGAGTCGGGAGTTTGCAACCTGCGATCCGGAATATTACGGCCAGCAACAGGCGCTGTTTCTGGATATGCTCGAAGCCGGCCTCGTCTATCGCAAGAATGCTCAGGTGAATTGGGATCCGGTCGATATGACCGTGCTCGCCAATGAACAGGTCATTGACGGCAAAGGCTGGCGTTCCGGCGCGGATGTGGAAAAGCGCGAACTGACGCAATGGTTCTTTAAAATCAGCGATATGGCCGGTGAATTGAAGCAGGCGCTCGATGGGCTTGAGAATTGGCCGGCCAAAGTCCGCCTGATGCAGGAAAACTGGATTGGCGAATCACGTGGCCTCGAGATGGATTTCAAGCTGAGCACGCCCCGGCCCGGCTTTGACGCCCTCACTATATATACAACCCGTCCCGACACGCTGGCCGGCGCGTCCTTTATGGCCATCGCGCCCGATCATCCCCTTTCAAAAGCGCTCGAAGCCGACGATCCCGCCCTTGCGGCCTTCAACGCCGATGCCCGACGGATGGACACGACCGAAGCAGCCATGGAAAAGGCAGAGAAGAAGGGCTTTGACACGGGCATCACCGTGCAGCACCCGCTCTATCCCAATCAAACCCTGCCCGTCTGGGTCGCCAACTTTGTCCTGATGGACTACGGCACGGGGGCCGTGTTCGGCTGTCCGGCGCATGATCAGCGCGATCTGGATTTTGCGCGCAAGTACGATCTGCCTGTGATCGACACCTTTGTTGCGATGGACGACGACACGCGCGTGGCCAACGCAGCTTTCGTGCCCGCCAAGTCCGAAGTGGTCCGCTGGATCAATCACCCCGCAGGCATCGACAAGGCGACCGGTCAGGACGCCATCGACAAAACTATCGACTGGGCCGAAGCCCAAGGGCTTGGCCGCGGGCAGACGCAATACCGCCTGAGGGACTGGGGCCTGTCACGACAACGCTATTGGGGATGCCCGATCCCGGTTGTTCATTGTGATGACTGCGGTGTTGTACCCGAAAAGAAAGAGAACCTGCCGGTCGAACTGCCCGACGATGTCACGTTTGACATTCCCGGCAATCCACTTGACCGGCACCCCACATGGCGCGACACGCCCTGCCCGTCTTGCGGCAAGGCAGCCAAACGCGAAACTGACACGATGGATACGTTTGTGGACAGTTCGTGGTATTTCGCGCGCTTCACCGCGCCCCGCGCCAATACGCCAACAAATATGGAAGACGCCGCCTATTGGATGAACGTTGACCAATATATTGGCGGCATCGAACACGCGATCCTGCACCTGCTCTATTCGCGCTTCTTTGCGCGGGCGATGCACATCACGGGCCACTTGCCCGCCTCGGCGATTGAGCCCTTCGATGCGCTCTTTACCCAAGGGATGGTTACGCACGAGATTTACCAGACGCGGGACGACAAAGGCCGTCCAATCTATCACCTGCCCGAAGACGTGACAGACGGCAAACTGGCGGACGGCACGGAAGTCGACATCATCCCCTCCGCCAAAATGTCAAAATCCAAGAAAAACGTTGTCGACCCGCTGGGGATCATCGCCAGCTACGGCGCAGACACCGCACGCTGGTTCGTGCTTAGCGATTCGCCCCCCGAACGGGATGTCGAATGGACGGCGTCCGGGGCTGAGGCCGCCTACAAGCACCTTGCCCGCGTCTACCGGATTGCGACGGACTGTGTCACTGACAGCCCTGCCAACGAAGATACCAAGGCCGATCTCGATCTGGCCCGCGCCCGTGCGGTCTGTATCGACGGCGTCACCCGCGACATCGAAAGCTTCGGGTTTAACGCCGCCATAGCCAAGCTTTACGCGTTCACAGCAACGATCGCGAAATCCAAAGCCAGCGGAGCGGCGAAGCGCGACAGCATCAAAACACTGGCGCAACTGATGTCGCCGATGACGCCGCATCTGTCCGAAGACATCTGGAACATGCTGGGCGGTGACGGCCTTGTCACGCTGGCCGCCTGGCCAGTGGCAGAGGCAGCATTGTTGAAATCGGACACCGTAATCCTTCCCATACAGATCAACGGGAAACGGCGCGGCGAGTTGGAAGTCGACGCCGATCTGGACAAATCCGAGGTTGAAAAACTGGCGCTGGCACATGAAGCTGTCAAAAAGGCCCTGAACGGCGGCACGCCGAAGAAAGTGATCGTCGTGCCGGGGCGCATCGTCAACGTGGTGGTATAAAGCCCATGGCCCGCATCGGCGCGCTTGTCCTCATCTTGCTTGTCACCGCCTGTGGCTTTGAGCCTGTCTACGGTCCGGGCGGGACCGGCACAGCCCTGCAAAACAGGGTGCTGGTCGACAGACCCGTTGACCGCGCGGGCTATTTGCTGGTGCGCCAACTCGAAGATCGTTTGGGGCGTACCGGAGATCCGGCATTCACATTGTCGGTTGATCTCAGTTTGGTGCAAGACAACCGCGCCATCGACCCTGATGGCGAAATCCGTCGGTACCAACTGGTTGGCACGGCATTCTACACATTGCGCGACAGCGGGACAGGCGAGGTGGTCAGTACCGAAACGATCAGCAACTTCGTGGGCTATTCGGCCACAGGTCAAACCGTGGCAACGCTCGCGGCCAGACGCGACGCCGAACAACGGCTGATGACCATACTCGCCGACCAAATCGTCCAGCAGCTTCAAATGAGTGCGTTGTGAAACTGTCCGCAGGGCAGGCAAACGCCTATTTCGCCAAACCTGATCCGGACGCTGCCGGGGCGCTGATATATGGCGCCGACGCGATGCGGATCGCATTGAAACGGCAGCAAGCGGTCGCGGCCCTCGTCGGTCCTGCCGGCGAAGAGGAGATGCGGCTTACCCGAATTTCCTCCAGCGATCTGCGCAAGGACCCCGCGCTGCTTATGGACGCTCTGAAAGCCATCGGGTTTTTCCCGGGGCCACGTGTTGCCCTGGTCGAGGACGCCAATGAAACTGTCGGGCTGATCATCACCGCAGCCCTCGCGGAATGGGCCCGCGGCGACGCGCAAATCATCGTCACGGCCGGAGCGCTCAAACCCACATCAAAGCTCCGCAAGGCATTTGAAACGCATACCAAGGCCTTTGCCGTCGCAATCTATGATAATCCACCCACACGCGACGAGATCGAAAGAGATCTGAAGGCGGCAGGCATCGAGCACCCCCCGCAGGATGCGATGCACATGCTTTTGGATCTGGCCAAAAATCTCGAACCGGGCGATTTCCGGCAAACACTGGAAAAGATCGGCCTCTACAAGCTCAGCGACAGCACGCCGCTCAGTGCCGATGATATCTCAAACTGCGCGCCAACATCCTTTGAGGCAGACGTAGACGATGTTCTTTTGGTGGTCTGCGATGGACAGCCGAATGCCATTGGCCCGGTGATGCGCCGACTGCAGGCCCAAGGGGCAAATGCGGTGACACTCTGCATCGGGGCGATGCGCCATTTTCGAACCCTGCACCGCGCCGCGCTGGATACCTCAGGCAGACCGCAAATCTGGGGGCCCAACCGCGATAGAATGTTGGCGCAAGCCCGGAAATGGGGGCCGTTGAAACTGGAAACTGCACTCACCGAATTGACCGATACGGACTTGCAGCTGCGCAGCGCCGGTCAACACGCACCCGCCCTGGCTCTGGTCGAGCGGACCTTCATCCGACTGGCCATGCTCGCCAACCGCTCATGAGGCGACTTCATCTTGCCAGAGAAACTCCGGGGGAGTCCGCAGGACGGGGGCAGCGCCCCCTGAAACATGGCGCCGCGCGGCAGCGCGTCCACAGGATCATTCGGGCGCGTCGAACATCGCCATGACCTCCGCTTCGGTCATCCGGTGCGTGTCCTGAGCAAACCCGAATCCATCCGGCTTCTTGTCAATGAACAGCTCCGTTGACAGCACCACGCCGGACGGATCGTCCAACACCCCCAATGCCATATGTATTTCACCCTGCATGGGTCCCTCAGCCGTCACACGATAAAACAGGTTGCTGCCGCAGATGCCGCAAAACGCACGCTCCGCCCAAGGTGAGGACACGAATGTTCTTATCGCGTCCGCGTTGTCGAAGTGCACTGCATCCGCAGGCAATTGCAGCGCCATGAACACTCCGCCCGACCACTTGCGGCACATCCTACAGTGGCACGCGGCTGTTTCGGTGACAGGCACTGTAATCGTAAAACGTACGGCGGCGCACATGCAGGATCCGGTTTGCGACATCTCAAGGTTCTCCCGATGACTGACGTTCGTTACCCTACAGCAAAACTTGAACCAAGTCCGCGTCAAAGCATCCATTGCCAACACGAACGAATTTCGCAAGAGCTCGGCGCATGCCCATTTGCAAGGCGACGTAGCTGTCAAAAACGCGTTGTGCACCCGTGTGTCAGATGTCAGTCTGCCGAGGAATAACACATCGGAGAGTTCACATGTACCGCGTCATCGGAACCGTCAAGAGCCGCGCTTTCCGCGTCATGTGGATGTTGGACGAACTGGAACAACCCTACGACGTCGTGGCCGCGTCACCCCGCTCAGACGATGCGCGCCAATATAATCCCTCCGGCAAGATCCCGGCGCTCGTCGATGGCCCAGACGTGCTGACTGACAGTGTCGCCATCATGACCTATCTCGCGGACAAGCATCAGGCCTTGACCGCGCAAGCGGGTACTCCGGCAAGGGCCAAACAGGACGCAATGACCTGCTGGCTGATCGACGACATGGATGCGATCCTGTGGGCGGCGGCCAAACACAGCTTTATTTTTCCCGAAGAGACGCGCGTGCCACAGATCGTCCCTTGCCTGCATGCTGAATTCGCCCGCAATGCCAATACTTTGGCTGATCATCTGGGCGACAACGCATTCCTGATGGGGGACGGGATAACTGTGCCTGACCTTTTGGCCGTCCATTGCATTGGCTGGGCCTTTGGCGCTGGATTTCCAGACGTGCCCGACACGCTCAAGGCCTATTCCAAACGGTTGCGGGCCCGGCCAGCCTTCCGCGCCGCGTCGGCCCGCTAGGTCTCCAGATATTCTACGACACCGCGACCGGCATGGCGACCTGTGGCAAGACAGGCGGTCAACAAATACCCGCCCGTCGGGGCCTCCCAATCGAGCATCTCACCTGCGCAGAACACGCCCGGACGCGCGCGCAACATCAATGCCGCGTCCAAGGCCACGGCAGGCACGCCCCCCGCCGTCGAGATCGCTTCATCGATCGGCCGTAAACCTGCATTACCGACGGTCAGGCTCTTGATCACAGTCGCCAGCGTCCGCAAGTCCTGCGGCAAGGGCCGCGCCCATTCATTTAGCAAAGCAAGCTTGATCCGGTCGAGTTTCAGCACTTTGCGCAAGTGGTTCGACAGACTGTTCTTGCCCCTCGGCCTTGCCAGACGCGCCGTGACCTCCTCAACACTCAGATCTGGGCATAAATCAACGTTGAGTACAGCCCCTTCGCGCACCCCGCGTGACACAGAATAAATCCCGCCCCCTTCCAAGCCGCGGGTCGAAACCATCGCCTCACCCCGAGATCGGAAATTGCCAGCGCGCCACGCAACCCCTTTGATCGGTGCGCCCAAATGGTCGTTCATGTGCTCCGACCATGCGACGGAAACAGCCGCGTTTGCCGCCGCAAAAGGAGCAAGTGCGATACCCTGCTCTGCCAAAATATCAGCCCACGCACCATCCGACCCCAGGCGCGCCCAGCTGGCACCCCCGAGGGCCAGCACGACCGCGTCAGCCTCCACACTCTGCGTGCCTTCGGGTGTGTCAAATGCCAGCGTGCCATCGCTCCACCCCTTCCATCGCCAGCGCATCCGCCGCTCAACACCCAAATCATTCAGCCGCGCCAGCCATGCCCGCAGCAATGGCGATGCCTTCATTGCCTTGGGAAATACCCGGCCCGTCGATCCGGTGAACATCTCCTGGCCCAACCCTTCAGCCCATTTGACAATAGCTGTGCTGTCAAAAGCCGCCACGGCCGGGTTCAGCCACGGTCCTGCCTCAGCATATGCCACCCGCAAATCGGACAAGGGCGCATCATGGGTCAAGTTCAATCCCGACTTTCCCGCCATCAGAAACTTGCGTGCTGCGGAAGGCTTGGCCTCGTAGACCGTGACGGCCAACTCCGATTCGGCCATCACCTCCGCCGCGGCCAAACCGGCCGGACCGCCGCCAATGACGGCAACGGTCTTCATAACGCCCACGTGCTGGAAATTTTCATGAGCACCATGCCACCTCTTGCCGTTGTTACACCACGTGCAAGTGTCATGCCGTGCGACCGGTGCGCAAGAGCCCTCCGTACGAGGCGGTCACGCCACAAGGGCCTCAACTTCGCCGTGTTTCGGAATTTCGGAAATAGAAACCGCCCGGTTGTTCCCCACGGGAGGAGGTGCAGGGACAACCGAGCGGTTTCGTCTTTCTCGCCGGTCTGATTACGTTCAGACCAGTTCGGGCGTGTTACCCATGGCTTACATTCCACCAGAAACGCTGACCTTATCAACTCAACAACACCGCATGAGCGAAAAAAAATGCTGCGGCGCGGCAAGGTGCACTTTTTTTTATCACAAAATACTCTGACAGCCGCATACGCATGCATTGGCCTGGCCCGTGCTCCCGATCCAGGCTCTTTTTTGGCCCCTTTGCATGCAAGAGTACTCGAATGTGGTCTTTGACCGAGCTGTAAGTGCGGGCGTGGGCATAACGGGAAACGGATATAGAATTCCTGTGAATTCTCTTCGCGCCAGAGGGAGACATTGGCTTTCTGAACCGGACTATGGGTATCTCTCGAAATTGGGTCCATTCGGGCGCTGCTTGTGCTGACGCGGAACTCGCAGTGCGCTTCGGGCATAGCAAGCAGCGCTATGGTGCGCATCCACGTCGAAGGACGGCTTCGGGGCAATCATCCACTTCGGCGCGATGCAGTTTCCCAATGGGTGCATGACGGTTTTTAATGTTGGACTGAACTCCAGATAATCAACGAGGTCCGTCAGAAATTTGTGCCCGAGTCCAGTCAATTCAGGCAGCATTCGAATCAAAAAAACCCCGCCTGATCCGAGGCGGGGTTTTCAAAAACGGTTACGGGGCCTTTGTTACGCGCTCAGCGCGCCCTTGGCCTGATCCACGATCGCTGCAAACGCAGCGGGCTCGTTGACGGCCAGATCGGCCAGAACCTTGCGGTCCACTTCAATGCCAGCCAAGGACAAACCGTTGATGAAACGGCTATAGGTCAGGGCTTCGTCGTGGGCGCGAACTGCGGCGTTGATCCGTTGGATCCACAATGCGCGGAAATTGCGCTTGCGGTTGTGACGGTCACGGGTCGCGTATTGATTGGCTTTGTCGACGGCCTGGCGGGCGACCTTGAAGGTGCTCTTGCGGCGGCCGTAATAACCTTTGGCGGCCTTGATGATCTTCTTGTGACGGGCGTGGGTTACTGTTCCACCTTTGGTGCGGGACATATCAGCTCTCCTTAAGGCTTAGCGGTCGTAGGGCATGAAGCCCTTGACGATTTTGGCGTCGGGTGCGGACAGGGTCGTTGTGCCCCGTGCATCACGAATGAACTTGCGCGTACGCTTGATCATACCGTGCCGTTTGCCTGCCTGACCTGCCATGACCTTACCGGTGGCTGTCACCTTAAAGCGCTTCTTGGCGCTCGATTTCGTCTTCATCTTGGGCATTTCCGTCTCCTTGTCATGAGTTCGGTATAAGCGCGACTCGGCATGCCACTGTTGGCCGGCCACGCTGAACGAAATCGCCGTTTAGAACGGTTGCGTGGAATTGACAAGCCTATGCCGCAGAGATCGGCAAATTGTGGGCCCAAATTCCGCTATCTGGCCACACCGCGCCCAAAATCAGTGAATGACACGCGCCGCGACCCGCACCAATGCATCCGGAATATCCTGCAAGCTATATCCGCCCGGATGAGATAGAAACGCATAAAAGACAAGACCGCCTGCGATCAGAGTTGCAAGCGCGGACGCGCGCAGCGATCGATTATACGTAAACGCAGACACCAGTGACGGGATTGAGAACACTGCCAACACGATTCCGAGGGTGAGATATAAGTCAGAATCCAACGGTGCAACCTTACGCAAGAGAATACGCAGGCTACTCCGGATCGGCGGGGTAAATCAAACTCTCATCACATGGGGCAACACGCAGAATATTCGTGCTTCCGGTGACATTGAACGGCACACCGGCCGTGACCACGATCTGGTCTTCCTTGGAGGCGAAGCCTTCGTCCCGGGCCGCCCTGACGGCGCTCACAACCGCCATCTTGAACCGGTCCAATCGTCCGGCAAGCACGCAATTGCATCCCCAGCTCAAGGCAAGACGGCGTGCAGTTCCAATCTGCGACGTCAAGGCGATGATCGGAACGCGCGGGCGCTCGCGAGCTGTCAGCAGCGCGGTCATTCCGCTTTGCGTGAAACAGGCGATGGCCTTGATATCGGTCGTCTCTGAAATCTCACGGGCCGCCGCGACGATACCGTCCGCGACAGAGGCACGCGTGCTCCCGCTCCGGCTTGCTTCGATGATCTGTGTATAGGTCGGGTCCATCTCGACCTCGACAGCCACGTTGTCCATCGTGGTGACCGCTTCGATGGGAAAGCTGCCTGCGGCGCTCTCCGCGCTCAGCATCACCGCATCCGCGCCTTCATAGATGGCGGTGGCCACATCCGAAACCTCGGCGCGGGTTGGCATTGGGCTTTCGATCATGCTTTCAAGCATCTGGGTAGCCACGATAACAGGCTTGGCAGCAGCACGGCACTTGCGCACCAGGCGTTTCTGAATCGGAGGCACATTCTGCACGGGCAGTTCCACGCCCAGATCGCCACGCGCCACCATGATGCCATCGCTCACCGCAAGGATTTCGTCAAAACGCTCAACGGCATTGGGTTTTTCGATTTTGGACAGAACGGCGGCACGGCCCTTGATCAGCTCACGCGCCTCCTCCACATCGGCGGCCCGCTGGACAAAGCTCAGCGCCATCCAGTCCACGCCCAGTTCGGCGGCAAATTCCAGATCAGAGCGGTCTTTCTTGGACAAGGCGGCCAAGGGCAATTCAACATCCGGGACATTGACGCCCTTCCGGTCAGAAATAAGACCGCCGGCGATCACAACGCAATTGGCGAAGTCGGGGCCACATTCAGTGACGCGCAAGCGAATCTTCCCGTCGTTGACCAGCAAATGCTTGCCCGGCTCCAGAGCGGCAAAGATTTCAGGATGGGGCAGAGAAACGCGGGCGTTATCTCCTTTGGCAGGATCCAGATCCAATCGGAATGCAGCGCCGATCTCCAGCATCTCACCGTCATTTGCAAAGACACCCACGCGCAATTTCGGCCCTTGCAGGTCAGCGAGGATACCAATGGTCGAGCCCAGATCCTCTTCAACTTGCCGGATAATCTTGTGTTTCTCGGCAATCTCGTCGTGTGTCCCGTGGGACATATTGAGGCGAAAAACGTCTGCGCCTGCCTCGTGCAACGCCCGGATCATCTCGTAGGTGGACGATGCTGGGCCCAATGTGGCCACGATTTTCACATTCCGAAGACGTCTCATGATTTTGTCTCTTTTCCGATACCGCTAACAGTTGGCTTTATCGCGCAATTCACATTCGCTGGCAACTGCCCTAAACCTGCGGCAAATTTGGTGACGAAAACATGACATATTCTTCTTTTACGCTCCACGGCCCCGATCGGCCCGGCTTATGGCTGGTTACATGTGATCATGCGACCAATTCCGTACCACCTTTTGTGGGCGGTGGAACGCTGGGATTGCCCGCTTCGGACATGAACAGACACATCGCCTATGACATCGGCGGAAAAGGGGTCGCCCTGGCGCTGGGGGAGGCCCTGAACGCGCCGGTGATTTGCTCCAACTTTTCCCGTCTCGTGATCGATCCGAACCGGGGCCTCGACGACCCGACACTGATCATGCAACTCTATGACGGAACCGTCATTCCTGGAAACCGGTACCTTGACGCGACAGACCGCCAAACCCGGATCGACAACCTCTACCGCCCCTATCACGATGCACTTGCGGCGCTGGCGGCGCGGCCTGGCATCGCAATCGTGTCAGTACACAGCTTCACCCCTCAACTGAACGGGCGCGCGCCGCGGCCCTGGGAGGTTGGCGTACTCTCTGCTGATGATCGCCGCTTTGCCGATCCGCTGCTCGCCCGTCTGCAAAGTGCGCTCGACACCCCCGTCGGTGACAACGAACCTTATGGTGGACACCTTCCGGGGGACGCCGTTGACCAGCACGCGCTGCGGTACGGGCGACCCAACGCTCTCCTGGAAGTCCGTCAGGACCTGATCACCGACCCCGCAGGCCAGGAACATTGGGCCCGTCTCATCGCACCGCACCTTGAAACAGCACGACAAGACGCCAATCTCTGATCCGGCCCTTCATCTTGCCAGATAAACTCCGGGGGCTTGGGGGCTGGCCCCCAACTCAGCACAAGCCCTGGGGCAGCGCCCCAGCCCGCAACGACACAAAAAGGACCGCAACCATGGACGCCCAAACCCAACTGGAACTCGAAGCCGCTGCATTTCGCCGCTTGCGCCAACACTTGATGCAAGACCGCACAGATGTGCAGAATATCGACATGATGAACCTGACAGGTTTTTGCCGAAACTGCCTGAGTCGCTGGTACCAGGAGGCGGCTGCAGAAAAGGGAATCGAAATCTCAAAGGACGCGGCACGCGAAAGTTTCTACGGCATGACCATGGACGAATGGAAAGCAAACTACCAAACCGAGGCGACGGACGCGCAAAAGGACAGCTTCAAAACCGCCTTTGCGGAGAATGTCGGCCAAAAAGGCTGAGTGGTTGACCACAAGTTTAAATGGGTGCGCCGCTGAATACCGGACAGGGCGGCGCATTTCCGCTCAAACGCCCGCAGCTCAGTCGTTGATGTCAGTGTGCCAAGTCTTGACCTGACCCCGACGTACGCCCAACCACCGTCTGAGTAAAACGGTGCCGATCACCGATGTCGCGGCGAAAATGAACAACAGCACCGGAAATGACGCTCCGATCAT
Organism: Tateyamaria pelophila; assembly: GCF_019966495.1. GTDB lineage: Bacteria > Pseudomonadota > Alphaproteobacteria > Rhodobacterales > Rhodobacteraceae > Tateyamaria > Tateyamaria pelophila. The sequence goes on from NZ_JAIMIA010000045.1 coordinate 25,818, forward strand.
CCCCAGAATGCCGACCGCCAGGCCGATACCGATAACAGCAGCACCGACGGCCATGCCCAGAAAGTAAAAGGCAGGGACAAAGATCTCGATGATGCTCAGCGCCAGCGCAGCGGCGATCCAGATCCACCAAACAGTCCAAGCCTCGGTCATTTCTTCAGCCGTCCAGTCAACATACCAAAGGCTTCGCCAAATGCATCCATCGCGCTTGCGGGCAGAACAATGGTTTGTTGGCCTGCACCCTTGGCAATTTCCGTCACTGCCTCAACCTGCTTCAAAGCGACTTGGTATTGCGCGGATTCGATCCCGTGTGTCGCGATGGCGTCCGCCACCACTTGTGTTGCATAGGCTTCGGCATCAGCGCTTACGCGGCGGGCTTTTGCAGCTTGTTCGGCCGCATAAAGCTCCGCGTCGGCGTTCAGTTCGGTCGCCCGCTTGTGCCCTTCGGCTTCGGTGACAGACGCCCGGCGCGCGCGCTCGGCATTCAACTGCTGTAACATCGCTTCGCGGGTTGCCGCATCCAGATTGACGTCCAGCAATTCGGCCCGTGTCACTTCGATGCCCCAGTCGATCACGGCACTTTCCACAAGAACCTTGATTTCGGCAATCAAATGGGAGCGGTTCGATTGCACCTCGTCCAGTTCCATCTTGCCGATCTCGGCACGCACGATCCCCGCGATAGTGGTCTGAACGGCGGCATCTACATCGCGGATCCGGTACACAGTGCGTTCGGGCTCCGTCACGCGGTAGAACACGCTTGTTTCGACCTGCACCAGCACGTTGTCCGATGTGATCGCGTCCTGACTGGCATTTGGCAACTGGCGTTCCAGCAACGACACCTTGTGGCGCACGACATCCAGAAACGGCACGAAAAAGTTAATCCCCGGCCCCAAGACCGAATGCAAACGCCCCAGGCGCTCAACGACATATTTTTCGCTTTGCGGGACAATCCGAACCCCCAAAAACAGACATATCAAAAGAAATGCGGCGCCCAACAACAAGATAAGGTTCTCGTTCAGCAGGTCGAGGATTACCTGTTCCGGCATATGCCCACTCCAAAAGTTAAACGCGTTTACATTTATCAGATAGCGTTGAAATCGCGCTTTTTCAAGCACGCGCCGCGTTGCCTCACTCTAGCCGCAGCAGGCAAACGAAAGGTGAACGCCTATGGGATTGTTGACGGCTAAACCGCCGCTTTCCGGCTCTCATCCAGATAAATCTCGCGCAAGCGTGGCGCCACCCGCCCCGGCGTTCCATCGCCCAGCGCAACGCCGTCAATCTCCACCACGGGCATCACGAAAGACGAGGCCGAAGTGATAAACGCCTCGTCTGCCTCACGCGCCTCTTCGATCGAGAAATTGCGCTCCTCGACCTCCATCTGCGCCTCTTTGGCAAAGCGCAGCACGGCGGCACGGGTGATTCCATGCAGGATATCGTTGGATTTGGCACGGGTGATGATCTTGTTGCCCTTCACGATATAGGCGTTGTTGGATGTCCCTTCAGTGACAAATCCATCCTGAATCATCCACGCGTCATCGACCCCGGCCTTCTTCGCCATCATCTTGCCCATGGAAGGGTAGAGCAATTGAACCGTCTTGATGTCGCGACGGCCCCACCGGATGTCTTCGATGCTGATGACCTTCATGCCTTTCTTGGCGGCAGGACTATCGGCCAGACCCGGCTTGTTCTGGGTAAAGAGCACAATGGTTTGCGGCGTCGTTTCAGGATCGGGAAACACAAAATCGCGGTCATCAGGCGCACCGCGGGTGATTTGAAGATAGATCAAGCCTTCTTCGATCCCATTCAGCCGCACCAGTTCGCGATGAACTTCCAGCAGGTCTTCCTTGGAGATCGGTGATGCCATGTCCAGCGCATCAAGAGACCGTTGCAGACGCACCGCATGGCCGTCGAAGTCGATCAACTTGCCGTCCAGAATCGAGGTCACCTCGTAGACGCCATCGGCCATCAGAAATCCACGATCAAAAATCGATACTTTGGCGTCGCCCTCGGGCAGGTAATCGCCATTCACATAAACTGTTCTGGTCATTTGCGTCTGATCCTGTCTCTCACGTTGACACTATGCCCCAAGGCAATCGCGCAGCTTTGCAGCAACACGCCGTGTAGTCCTGTTATCACCCCCAAAGCGCGCGTTCGGGCGGATGCACACCTGCCTCGTCAAAGGCAAGCACCACATCACGGTCTTCGGCCAAGAGCAACGGCCCGTCAAGGTCTACAACCGCAGCCCCTTGAGCCAGCAATTGCGCTGGGGCCATCGCCAGGGACGATCCGACCATGCAGCCGACCATCACGGAATACCCTTCGGCCACCGCCGCATCGCGCAACGCCAAAGCCTCAGTCAAGCCGCCCGCCTTGTCCAGCTTGATGTTCACCATGTCATATTTGCCCGCGAGACCCGGAAGGCTCGCCCGATCATGGCAGCTTTCATCGGCACAAACAGGCACCGGGCGCTCCATGCCCAGGAGCGCATCATCGTCGCCTGCGGGCAAAGGCTGTTCCACCAGATCAACGCCCAAGCGGACCAGGTGCGGGGCAAGATCTGAATAGACTTGCGCGGACCAGCCTTCGTTCGCGTCCACGATAATGCGCGACAGCGGAGCACCAGAGCGCACCGCCTCCAATCGAGGCATGTCATCCGGGGTGCCAAGCTTGATCTTGAGCAAAGGGCGATGTGCGTTCAGCGCTGCCTGTGCGCGCATCGCCTCCGGCGTGTCCAAAGACAGGGTGTAGGCAGTGATTTCAGGACCGGGCGCTGGCAATCCCGCCAATTCCCAAGCCCGCTTGCCAGCCCGCTTGGCTTCCAAATCCCAAAGCGCGCAATCGACGGCATTGCGTGCCGCACCCGCAGGCAGCAGGTCACACAAGCTTTGACGGTCAAGCTGTATCGGCAACGCCTCGATCTGTTCTGTCACACTGTCCAGCGTTTCATCATATCGGGCATAGGGCACACACTCGCCCCAACCCCGATATTCGCCATCCGAAATGGCGACCGTCAGCACTTGCGCTTCGGTCCGCGATCCGCGCGAAATGGTAAAGGCTTGCGCCAGCTGAAACACGTCGCGGGTTACTTCAAGACGCACAGCAGGTCCCTTCTCTGTTCAAAAAAATCCGCCCCGCAGGGTCGGGTTGGAGCTTGGTCCTAAAGGTCGACCAGTGCGTCGACCAGCTTACCAGAACCGAACCGGAACGGATCTGTTGCAGGCAAGTTCATGCGATCTTCGATCTCTTGCAGACACGCCTTGGCCGCCGCTTCGTCCAGAGCCTTGGTATTGACCGAAACACCGGTGACCTGAGCGGCGGGATTCGCCACGCGCGCCATGGGAAGCGCGGTGTCGCGCAACGTCTCAAGCGATGGCAATGGATAGTGTGGCAGGCCGCGCATATGGGTCCGGGTCGGCTCATGGCACAACACCAGAGCGTCAGGCTGGCCACCATGGATCAACGCCATGGTCACGCCCGAATACGAGACGTGGAAGAGGCTGCCCTGCCCTTCGATATGATCCCAGTGATCGGGATCGTTGTCCGGTGTCAAATATTCGACTGCACCCGCCATGAAGTCCGCAATCACCGCATCCAGCGGCACACCTTTGCCCGTAATCAAAATGCCTGTCTGGCCCGTGGCACGAAAATCGGACTTCATTCCGCGCGCCGCCATTTCCGCATCCATCGACATGGCCGTATACATCTTGCCACAGGAACAATCAGTACCGATGGCCAGCACACGCTTGCCGGTTCGTTTGACACCATTGGCGATGGGGTAGGCGATTGTTGGCACCCGCACATCATGCAGCGTGCCACCATTTACCTTCGCCGCAGCTTGCAATTCGTTTTCGTCACGCAAGAGGTTATGCAGGCCGGCCGCAAGGTCATAGCCAAGCCGCAACGCCTGGACGAGAACAACTTTCCATTCTTCCGATATGATGCCACCCCGGTTGGCGACACCGATCACCAATGTCTTGGCCCCAGCCTTCAGACCATCCTCCAATGTCATATCCGTCAGGCCCATGTCCGCACCACATCCCGGCAAACGGATCTGCCCCACAGCATTCTCCGGGCGCCAGTCCTTGATCCCCTGGGCGACCTTGGCAGCCAACTGGTCAGGCGCATCGCCCAAAAACAAAAGATACGGTGTTTGGATCATTATGATGTTCCCCTGAATGCCTGTTGGATCGTGACACCAAAAATTGCCCCATATCGCGTGCAATGACATCGCAAATCACGCTTGTGATCCGGAAAATTGCGAAGAATTTTGCCTTGGCAGAGCCAACTGCGCAAATTTCTTGCGCCCGGCCAGCCAGGCCGCTTCAATCTCCGCGCCGCAAATGCTGCACATGCACAATCATGCTTGCAGTGAGGCACGCAATTTAATAACAGCCATCTCACAAACGACGCAACAATCTTTCGAAGAGGTCGCAATACATGTCTTTCCGCCTACAGCCAACGCCCCCTGCCCGCCCCAACCGATGCCAGTTGTTCGGACCAGGCTCGCGGCCCGCGATCTTTGAGAAAATGGCTGCATCCGCCGCTGACGTGATCAATCTCGACCTCGAAGACTCCGTAGCACCGACGGACAAGGACAGCGCCCGGCAGAACATCATTCAAGCCATCAGTGATATCGACTGGGGGAACAAGACGCTGTCCGTTCGGATCAACGGCCTCGACACGCCCTTTTGGTATCGCGACGTCGTGGACCTTTTGGAACAGGCGGGCGACCGGATCGATCAGATCATGATCCCGAAGGTGGGCTGTGCGGCCGATATCTATGCGGTCGATGCGCTGGTCACAGCCGTGGAAACCGCCAAAGGGCGTAACAAACCAATCAATTTTGAGGTCATCATAGAATCCGCCGCAGGCATCGCCCATGTGGAAGAGATCGCCGCCGCCTCGCCCCGCATGGTCGCAATGAGCCTCGGGGCCGCAGATTTCGCGGCGTCCATGGGGATGCAGACAACAGGCATCGGCGGCACGCAGGAAAACTATTACATGATCCACGAGGGGCAAAAGCATTGGTCCGACCCATGGCATTGGGCCCAGGCCGCCATCGTTGCCGCCTGCCGGACCCACGGCGTGCTGCCCGTTGACGGCCCCTTCGGCGACTTTTCCGATGATGAAGGGTTCCGCGCGCAGGCGCGTCGCTCCGCGACGTTGGGCATGGTGGGAAAATGGGCGATCCACCCCAAACAGGTCGCAATCGCGAACGAAGTCTTTACCCCCTCCACCGAAGCGGTCGCCGAAGCCCGCGAAATCCTCGCCGCCATGGAAACCGCCAAGGCCAACGGCGAAGGGGCGACAGTCTACAAAGGTCGCCTTGTCGATATCGCATCGATCAAACAGGCCGAAGTCATCGTGCGCCAATCCGAAATGATTGCGGGCAGCTGACAGGCCCAAAGGCAGGTGCGCCCATGTAAACGGCGCATCTGCCTAATCTGGCCACGCCTTACGCCCATCCACTCCGGTCTCTTCGATCAATCCCAATCGCTTGGCTTCATAATAGTAGCCGCGCGCGTACCACATGACAGCCTCATTCATATCCCCGCCAGACACCAGCCAGGCGCCGCGCAAATAACGGGTAGCATAGCGCAGGTTCGTCTCTGCGTTGAGCAAATCATGCGGTTGACCCTGAAATCCCATGCTACGGGCGGTTGCAGGCAGGATCTGCATCAAGCCGTAATAGGGACCGTTCCGCGCCGTGGGTGTATGGGTGCTCTCGCGCACGACGATCTTTTGAACCAGTGCCACGGGCACGTCATTCTCTTCGGCCGCGGCAGCGATAAGGCTGCGCAATTCCGGCGTCTCGTTCGGATAAAGAGGCGCCACAGGGGCGTCTTGGCTGGCACAGGCCGTCAGCGCAAGGCACCCAATGAGTATGATCCATTTCATATCTTCGCTTACCATCCCGGTTCGCTATCAGCACAGTCTAATTTTCAGCGCCGGCAATCCCCCGCGCATGGCCTGACATGCACGCAGACGTGATTGGGCAACATGGCCGATCCCATGCTCTCTGGGGTTACTCATAATTAGGAGATCTCTCATGCAGCGCCTGCTTCTCGCCCTCGTTTTCACCACCTTCGCCGCAACGGCGCACGCCGAGATGACACCTCGCGATGGTTGGTCGGTGACCCCGACATCAAAGACCTATGACCAGTTGATTGATGACGTCAAAACAGCGGCCACGGCCAACAAAATGGGGATCGTGACAGAAGCCGGCCCAACAGGTGCCGCCAAGAATAGGGGCGTGACGATTCCGGGCAACCGGGTCATCGGCATCTTCAACAACGTGTATGCCGTGGATATTCTGGCGCTGTCGACCGCAGCGATGATCGAGGCCCCTATTCGCATGTATGTCACTGAGAATGAGGACGGAACCGCGACGCTCAGCTATAAACAGCCGACCACAGTTTTCGCGCCCTACATGGAAGAATCGGGTCCGGAACTCGCAACGCTTGCGGCCAGTTTGGATGACATCTTTGCCACGATCAGCGCTCAGGCAGCAAACTAGTGTTTCAGGGATTCGAAGGCCCACGGTGAGCGACCGATCAGCCGTTACGCCCGCTCATCCTTGGGCGATCCCATCACCACATATGACGTGATGCTGTTCACCTGCGGCAAGGCCCCCAACATATCAGTGTGAAACGCCTTGTACGTCGGCAGATCCGCGCATTCGATTCGTAAAAGGTATTCGATCGTGCCCGTTATGTTGTGGCATTCACGCACCTCGGGTGCGCGGGAAATCGCGCGCTCGAACGCTTCCTGGCTGACCTTGGAGTGATTGTTGAGACCGACACCGATATAGGCGACAAAACCCGAGCCCAGCTTGGTTCTGTCCAGCACGGCCCGGTACCCGGTGATGATCCCCTGCCGTTCCAACTCCTGAACCCGCCGCAAGCAAGCAGACGGTGACAGACCGACGCGATCTGCCAATTCGATATTGCTGATCCGGCCATCTTGGCTCAGCTCACGCAATATCCGCTCGTTAATGTCGTCCAGTTTGTGCATTCATTGCAGAAATTGATCCCAGATAGGCAGATTTGCAATCAAAACCTGCCGTGATGCGCGTATTTCGTGTGCATGACACTTGATCTCCTCTCCGCGCTGGCGGCTTTCGCCTTTGTCAGTTCCATCACGCCCGGACCGAACAACCTGATGCTGATGGCGTCTGGTGCGAATTTCGGTTTTCGGCGGTCCATTCCCCATATGCTTGGGATCGGATTGGGATTCACCGTTATGGTGATGTTCGTGGGCGCGGGGCTGTTGCAGGTTTTTGATGCCTACCCGATCAGTTACTCCATTCTCAAGGTCGGGTCCGTCATTTACCTTGTGTACCTGTCTTGGAAGATCGCCACGGCAGCACCCGTCAAACACGGGCAGAGCACTGGTAAACCCATGACATTCCTGCAAGCCGCAGGCTTTCAATGGGTCAACCCCAAGGCCTGGGCGATGGCCCTGACGGCGGTCACCGTCTACACGCCCGACACGTCGCTATGGGCCATCGGGCTTGTCGCGATGGTCTTTGGCGCGATCAACCTGCCATCGGTCAGCACATGGACCCTGCTGGGCCAGCAGATGGCGAAAGTGCTCACCAATCCAGCGCGACTGCGGGTATTCAACGGGTCGATGGCCATACTCTTGATTGCATCGCTCTATCCGGTTCTGTTTCCCTGACGTTGCAAACGCCGCCGGAGCGCGCCATATAGCTTCAAACTGCATCTGGAGCGCTCGCGTGACGCAATATCTGGAATTCGAAAAGCCACTCGCCGACATCGAAGGCAAAGCCGAAGAGTTGCGTGCGCTTGCCCGCCAAAACGAAGACATGGACGTGTCAAAAGAGGCCGAAGGTCTGGACGCAAAGGCAGCCGCTATGTTGGTCGATCTTTACAAGGATCTCTCGCCCTGGCGGAAATGTCAGGTGGCGCGCCACCCCGAACGCCCCCACTGTATCGACTATATCGACACGCTTTTTACCGAGTACACACCGCTGGCGGGCGACAGAAATTTTGCAGACGATCACGCGGTCATGGGGGGGCTTGCGCGCTTTGATGATCAGCCGGTCATGGTCATTGGCCACGAAAAGGGCAATGATACAAAATCACGGATCGAGCGTAATTTTGGCATGGCCCGCCCGGAAGGGTACCGCAAGGCCATCCGGCTGATGGATATGGCGGATCGCTTTGGTCTGCCCGTTATCACGCTGGTCGATACGCCCGGTGCCTATCCCGGCAAAGGTGCCGAAGAACGTGGTCAATCCGAGGCCATCGCCCGGTCCACCCAAAAATGCCTGCAAATCGGCGTGCCGCTTATTTCAGTGGTGATCGGCGAAGGCGGATCCGGCGGGGCGGTCGCTTTTGCGACCGCGAACCGACTCGCGATGTTGGAACACTCCGTCTACTCCGTCATCAGTCCCGAAGGCTGCGCGTCGATCCTTTGGAAAGATGCCGAAAAAATGCGTGAGGCCGCGGAAGCGCTGCGTTTGACCGCGCAGGACCTCAAGCAGTTGGGTGTAACGGACCGGATCATTCCCGAAGCACTCGGCGGCGCTCATCGCGACCGGGCTGCTACGATCAAATCGGTTCACAGTGCGATTGCCGCAATGCTGGGGGAACTCGACGGCAAGGATGCCAAAACACTGATCTCGGACCGGCGTAATAAATTCCTGGCTTTGGGTCAGACCGGCCTCGCCGCCTGACGACATCGCTGGCTAGACAGATCTGCGAAGAGGACATTCACATTGCGAGGGATATCCTGCGGACGGGCTCTTGGGCTTGTCTCAATATTTCGCCCGGCATTTCAAACCGCACTTCCGCCCCACGTCCGGATGTTGGAGGTTTGGCAGAGATGTCTCCGCCGCGCGCGCGCAAAAGCCGCCGCACGCCCAACAAGCCAAAACCGCTGTCGGTGTTCAACGCGCCCCCATCGAGAAATGCCAAGGCTGGATCGGCAAATCCAGCCCCATCGTCGCAAACCGTAATTGCAAGGCGACCGACAGCGACCAAATCAGTGGACACATCCAGGCGCGTTCTGTCTGAACTGGAATGTTTGATCGCGTTGTCGATCAGATTGCGCAATACAATTTGCAGGACGACGTAGTCTGTCGTGATACGGGCCTTTGAGACCGTCACGACATGCGTATTGGCCGGATCAAGCGTGACAAGAATGTCGTCGCAGAGCGCCTTCAAGTCAAATGTCCGCATATCGCTGCCCACCTTGGTCGCCGCCGCATGCGCCATCACGTCCGATACCAGCACAAGCGCCCGTGTGCTGATCTGTTCGATCATGCCAATCATCTCAAGCTTGCCGTCGCCCATATCGACAAAATCTTCGCATACCATATCCACCAGCGACTTCACGTTGGCGATCGGGCTGCGCAGGTCATGGGCCGCAAGACTGACGAAGTCTTCCATCTCGCTTGCGACGGCCGAGGTCATGGCCTGCATCTGTTCCAACGCGTATTCCTGAGAAATGTCCTGCGATACGCCAACCATGTAGGCCAGCGCGCCCTGATGGTCGCGAACCGGTTCAAGGGCCGTGCGCGCCCGGTACATGCGCGCTCCAATCGGCAAGGCGATGTCATAGGTGGTTTGCGTTCCGTGCTCCCACGCCTGTGTCTGACGGTCCTGCATGGATTGACCTGCGCGCCCATCAAACAAAAGACTTGCGGTTTTTCCAACGACATCGCCCAAAGTCAGGCCCAAAGTTTCGCATCCAGACCGGTTCAGAAATGCATAAACGACTTGGCCTTCGGCGTTCTGAACCAACACGAACACTGGCTGGGCAACATCATCGTAAATCGAAAAATCAGGCAAAATCATCTTGTATCCTCGGTTTGGCCCGAGGCTTACACAACGTAGCCTAACAAATGCTGAAACTCAGCTTGCCAGCATGCGCAACCCTTGCGTCACATCCGAACGCACTGCAAGCCGCAAGCCCGGCTCATCGCCCGCCCGCAGGGCCGCAATGATCAGCCGATGATAGCGCGGCGGTTCAGTCCGGCGCAGACGCCCGTAGAGCGCCCGCATGGTCGGGCCCATTTGCAGCCAGACCGTCTCGGTCATGGCAAGCATCGCCGGGGCCTGGGCCCGCAAATAGAGCGTGCGATGAAACTCCAGATTTGTCCGGATATAGCTGACGGCATCGCGGTGCGCGACCGCCTCGGCGACCGAGGTATTGATGGTCTGCAACCTCTCGATCAGCGCCAGATGCGCGCGCGGCAAAGCCCGCGTCGCCAACTCGACTTCGATCAAGGCCCGCAAGGCTGCGAGTTCTTCGATCCGTTCATTGGACAACTCCGGCGTCGATACACGCCCGGAATGTGACATGGTCAACGCCCCTTCCGCCACAAGGCGGCGCACGGCCTCGCGGGCCGGAGTCATCGACACATCGTATTGCTTGCCGATCCCACGCAGCGTCAGGGCCTGACCCGGTGTCATATCGCCGTACATGATACGTGAACGGAGCCGACGATAGACCTGATCATGAGCCGCCGTTGCGGTATCGCGAGGACGTCCGATAGCTTGCATGCGACTTTGTGATCACATTGACGCAATCAGGTCAATCGCCAAACCGATACCGGTGCAGTGCGTTGCCTTCGGTCCGCAACCACTGGCGCTGTTCCTGGTAGGGGCCAAACAATTTCGTGACCTCCGCCCAGAAGGCGGGTGAGTGGTTCATCTGCGCAAGATGTGCAACCTCGTGGGCAGCGACGTAGTTCAGGACGTCAGGCGCGGCCATGACCAGACGCCACGAATACATCAAGCGTCCCGCCGAAGAGCACGATCCCCAGCGCGACCGGGTATCGCGCATGCTAATGCCGGAGTATGAACGCCCCAACCGGGACGCATAGTGGTCGCTGGCGGCGGCCAACCTGTCCCGGGCGAGGGTCTTGAGATATCCCATGACCCGGCGCGGCACGGCAGCCTCTGCCCCTGGAATGCAAAGCCTGTCTTCTTCAAGGCGCACGGATCGCCCCGTTCCATGCACGATCAGTCGCATTTTACCGGCGACGGGAATCTCCTGCCCCAACCCGACAGCGACATCCTCGACGCGGCGCGCGAGATGCTTGCGGATCCATTCGGCCTTTTGCTCGGCAAATTCCACGGCAGCGGCTTCTGACACGCCCTTGGGCAAGGTCAATGTCACCCGCCCGTCCAACTGCGATATACGCAACGTGATGCGTCGCGCACGCGACGAACGGCGCACCGTCAGCGAAATATCTGGATGCCCTTGAAGAGCACGATCGGTCATCCCATTTCCTTCATCACGGCATAAGGCTTTGACTCCGTCCCGGCCTTATGGCACTTGCCCAGAATCGCTGCAATATCGACCGCCTTCAAACGCTTGATAACATCAAGCCGAAGTGTGGACGGCACAGAGAAAAGGATTTCCGATGCCAAAGGAAGAATGGGGCACCAAACGGCTCTGCCCGACGACGGGTAAACGTTTCTATGACATGAACCGGTCGCCTATCGTCAGCCCGTATACTGGTGACGTGGTTGAACTGGACAGCACCAAGACGCGCATGATCGCTGCCGATGCCGAGGATGCAGTCACAGCCAAGGCCAAGGCTGCAACTGCGACGACGGACGACGATCAGGTGCTTGACGATGATGATGTCGATGTGGATCTGGACGATGATCTGCTGGATGACGACGAGGACGAGGATACAGTTCCGCTCGAAGAGATTGCCGATGTCGCGTCGGAAGACGACGACACGTAAAAGCATGTGCCGGGGCGGGTTTTTTTCGCTTGATCCCGCCCGGCAAAGCGCCTAATCAGCGTCGCACGGCTGGAAGCAGCCACTCAGGAATGGGGCATTAGCTCAGTTGGTAGAGCGCCTGCATGGCATGCAGGAGGTCAGCGGTTCGACCCCGCTATGCTCCACCAAACCTACAATTCCATTTTCAGAATCCGATCGTGCAGCGAATGCACACGAAAGTTTGCCAAGTCAGTACGACCATTTCTGACAGAGCTTCATTTTCCTTGAAGGACCGCGCGAAGCAAAACCTGTTGCCACGCGTCGTTTCTCCTGATCGAAATCAGCTTTCGATTTTCCATCGTTTTCCACAAAAAGCGGAATTTCCTCGATTTATCGATCGTCTCGTGGTGTCTTGTTAGGGTCAGGAACCATAACAAGAACGTGATGACAGCGGCACAAGGGCAAGGGAAGATCTTCGGAACTTAAATCGAAAGCAAAACACCCGAAAGGATCGTGTGCCACGGCGGATCCGGGGTCAGGTGCGGCGAATGTTGGCCGTGCCACTGGCATATTTGAAGCGGCAGACACGTGCTTCTGAATTGACGATCGTGGCATCGCGGCGGGTCGTCATCCGGACCCCACACGCATGGTCTGACCGCTGAACTGATATTCGCGCGTCGAGTCGATGTGCACGAGGATATTGCCCTGATCACATAACGCACCTGTGTAGCAATCGCGGGCGAGCGCCACGACACTATAATCGAACCGCCAGAACGACACGAACGACCGATCGTGCCAGCCCCCCGAAGCTACCACCACTGCCGCCCAAACGCCCAAATTCGATCTCACTCATCTGACAGCCGCCCAAGCCGACGCGCGCAACTGCCGCCGCGCACATCCGAAGCAATGTCATCTATATCTCCCGAATCATTTTTGACGTCCTGCTCACCGGCGATCGCAGAAAGGTGGGCAAAGCGAGGACCCTTTCCGGGTCATCCTGGGGTGCGTTCAATCCGGTCTGGACTAGGCAGCGGACTCATAAAACTCGATCCACAGCCTGACGGATGCCAGTTTGATCATCGACAGGAAATTGCGTGATGT
>NZ_JAIMIA010000046.1 GCF_019966495.1 Tateyamaria pelophila
TCAGACAGAGCCGCCCGGTTCTCTGCGGTCGCCAGTCCCTCGGTCTCGAACCGGCCCATCTGCGACGTGGATGCGGCATGCGCATCGACGGCACGGCCACCGACAACCTGGCGCATCACGGGATCGAGCGCGAGACGGTCGGCGTCATTGACGTCCCCGTATCCTGCCAACCGGCCGTAGACCGATTGCCGAAACAGCCCGTCGAGCCGGTGGATCGTGTTCTTGCCACGGCGATTATCGCACAGGGCAGCAGACGCCAGATTGGACAGACCGAGCGCGTCATCAAGCTCGCGCATCACCAGAAGGCCGCCATCCGAACTGAGCTGAGCGCCCCGGAATTCCAGCCGCACGCGAGGGTCAAAATCCACACGATCTGCCCGCTGCAAGCCCGCACCCTCTGGGTGATCCATGAAACACATCCTCCGCAGCAACCAACGCCATGATATATATAGAAAATATCACGTTCAAGACAGCGAAATCAGAGATCCACTTGGGGAATGCGGGATCCAGGGGCAACCCCGTCCGAGGTTGCCGACGCGATCCTGACCCCGATCGAGGAACAGCTACAGGGATTGGGAGGCGTGCGCGAGCTGTCCTCGACCGCAAGTCAGGGGGTCGGCACGGTGCGTGCCGAGTTGCAAAGCAGCGCGAATATCACCGAGGTAAAGGACGATATCGAAGCCGAGGTTTCGCGCATCACGACTTTTCCGTCCGCCGCCGAACAACCCCGTGTGACGGAAGTGGAACCAACCGAGCTTGCCGTGGAATTTGCCATTTACGGTGACATTCCGCGCCAGACGCTCAAGGCGCTGGCGCAGAAGATGCGCGACGATCTGACCGCGAAGGACGGGATCAGCCAGGTGCAAATCTCTGGCGTGCCGACGGATCAGATCGAGATTGCCATTTCACGCGAAACTCTGTTGGCCTACGGCATTGGCTTTACCGAGCTCGCCGATCGCATCCGCGCGGCTAACCTGGACCTTTCGGGCGGCTCCATCGACACGGGCCGAACAAGCTTTCAAGTGCGGACGCTGGGCGATGCCGACAGCGCGGACGACTATGCCGACACCGTTCTGTTCGCCGGTGAAAACGGGGCGCAGGTCAGATTGTCGGACATCGCCCAGCTGAGCGAAACGCTGGCCGAAGGATCGATCCGGGCGATGGTGGCGAGGCAGCCCGCAGTGTTCGTGCGGGTCAACCGGGCGGGCGGGGAGCAGGTACTGAAGCTGACCGAAAGCGCCATCGCCTATCTGGAGGACGAATTCGTCGCCGAATTGCCCGATACCGTGACCGCCGAGGTCTGGCGCAATTCGGGCGAACAGTTGCAGGGGCGGATCGACCTCTTGATGAAGAACGGCGCGATCGGGGCGGTCCTGATCCTGATCGTGCTGATGCTGTTTCTCGATCTGCGCATCGCAGCGTGGGTTTCGGTGGGTGTCGTGGTGGCGTTTCTGGGGGCCTTCGCGCCGATGCTGGTGTTTGGCACGACAATCAACCAGCTGTCTCTTTTCGGGTTCATTCTCGCGCTGGGGATTGTCGTGGATGACGCCATCGTTGTGGGCGAAAATATCTACAGCGAGCTGGAGAAGGGCGTGGGAAATGCACGCGACGCTGCGGAACGCGGGATCATGCGGGTCTGGACGCCAATCCTGTTCTCGGTGACGACGACGATCCTTGCTTTTGTCCCGCTTTTGTTCATCCCCGGATCGTCCGGGTCTTTTATCGGGCCGGTGGCCGCCGTCGTGATCTACGTGCTGTTTCTGTCGCTGGTGGAGAGTTTCTTCGTGTTGCCGCATCACCTGTCCCATGTGACCCTGACAGCACCGCGCCGCTGGTCGCCCCGGCGGGCTACCGAAATTGCGCGCGGGGTCGTGGACCGGCGTTTGAAGCGTTTTATGGACGGTCCGTTACGCAAGATCGTGCGCGGCTCGGTGGCCCATCCGATCTTCGTTTTTGTCGCTTCGGTGGCAATTGCGGTCATGACGGCCGGGCTGATTGCGGGCGGCGTCGTGCGGTTCACCTTCTTCCCGGCGATCGAAGGCAATTTTGTCACGGCCGAACTGACCTTTCCCGAAGGCACGAGCGAAGAGGAAACGCTATTGCGAACGTTGCAACTGACCCAGGCCGCGCGCGCCACGGCGGACGGTTTCGGTAACGCCGATCTGCTTCAGGCGACATCAGTGCAGATCGGGTTTGCCGGGTCCGAGGGCGGCGGTGGCGGGAGCGGTGTGCAGACCGGCAATGTCGCGCGGGTCTCGGCACGGCTTTTGGATGCGGGTCAGCGGGAGATCACCGCCGGGCAATTTACCGAAGAATGGCGTCAGGCTGTAGGCGAGGTCGCGGGCGCGCGCACGCTGTCGTTTTCGTCCAGCCTTGTCGGCGTTGGGGCGGCGATCCGGCTGGAGGTGTCGGCCGAGGACGCGGACGCGCGCGGGGCGGTGGTCGGCCGTATCCGCGAGGCGCTCGCAACGCGGGACGGCGTGCAGGATATCCGCGACAGCTCGGCCGGATCGGCGCAGGAAATCGCAATCACCCTCACCGATGCCGCGGCAAGCTATGGCATCGACCTGCAGACTGTCGCGAACGAGGTACGAGGTGCGTTTTACGGCGTGACCGTGGACCAGATCGCGCGCAATCAGGAAGAGGTCGATGTGCGCCTGCGCCTGTCCGGCGCGCAACGTGACTCCATCTCCGATTTGACCCGCCTGCGCATCGCCACGCCGAGCGGCCTGGTTCCGTTGACCACGCTGGCCAACCTGCAGTTCCAGCCGGTTCCGGTGAGCATCGAACGGATCGGCGGACGCACCGTTATCACGCTGACGGCGGATGTGAATTCGGCAGTCACCACGGGGGGTGCGGAAACGCAGTATATCCTGAACGAGATCGTGCCGCAGCTATCGACCGATTACCCGGATGTCGAGGTCAGTGTCGGGGGCGAGCAGGAGGAGTCCCAGCGCTTCACGTCTGCATTGGCCCTCAACTTCGTACTGGTTATCTTTGCCATTTATGCGGTGCTGTCGCTGGCATTCCAAAGTTATCTACGGCCGCTGGTCGTGCTTTTGACGGTGCCTTTCGGCATGGTAGGTGCGGTGCTTGGGCATGCGGCGCTGGGGCTCGATTTGACTCTGCTGAGCATGTTCGGGGTGGTCGGCCTATCGGGCGTTCTGATGAACGGCGCGCTGCTGATGGTCGATTTCATGCGCGAGGTCGAACAGGATGGCGCGCACCCGCTCGATGCGGTGGAAGAGGCCGCGCTGCAGCGGTTCCGGGCGATCATCCTGACAACGCTGACCACCTTCCTCGGTATCACGCCGTTGATCCTCGAAACTTCGGTACAGGCGCAGTTCCTCATCCCAACGGCTGTCGCGCCCGGGTTTGGCGTTCTGTTCGCGTCGCTGTTGCAGATGGTGCTGGTGCCCGCCTATTCGTCGATCTTCGCGCGGCTGTTCCTTCTGGATTCGGACGGTAGAGCGCGCTCCGGAGCGACGGGGCGAACGCACGAGGCCGGGTGAATTGCGGACGGATCGAACGCTTGCGGCGCGTGCACAATGAGCTCCCATGTCACTCTGAACGTGCTCGACGCCCCGTCCGAACGCGCCACTACCAACATCGGCGGCGGAACGTCGGAACCGGAGGTCTTGCCTGCAATTGCCTCCGCATCTGGTGTGCCGGAGACCTGTCTGAACGGTTTCTATCACGCCGCCATTGCAGGCTGGGACGCGCATTTCACCCAAAAGCGGCAAACGTGACTCGGGCAAAACGCCGTTTCTTGTTCACACCACCGACTGCGTTTGAAAGCCGCTTCAGCGCAAGAAAACACGGATATTCTGCGGTCTTTCTGCAAAGCTGTAATCGATGACGCAAGATCTCCGGATGGGCGTTTGCCTCCAACCTGTTCATGCGCATTGAAAGTCCGATCGGGAGGCGTTCGGTGACGTTTTCATCTGATCGGTGACGTCCAATTCAAACATCAGCCGACGACCGCATGTTCAAGCGACATTCCTTCCACAAAAAAGGTCGCTACAGAATATGTGCGCATGGTGAACTAAAATTTGTCTTGCGCACAAATGCGACTCCCGTAAAGTGATCCAGACCGCGCAGGCGCAAATCTGCAGACACCTAACCTCTTGTGACTGGACATTGCTTTTGCGTTTGTATGTGAACATCATCGACAAGCTGAATGTGGTAGTAACTGCAATTGTCGGCGCGCTATTGGGCGTTGTCGCGTTGGCGGTGATGACGCAGGTTTTGGTGCGCTTTGTCCTGACGGCATTGAATATCAATATTTCTGCACCCTGGACCGAAGAACTGGCCCGATACACCTTGATCTGGATGGTGTTTCTGGGTGCCGCGGTTGGCGTGCGCCACGCGCGGATGATCGCCTTGGAATTCGGTGTCCGCAAACTGCCTGCCCAGACAGGTGTGCCGGTCCGCTACGCAGTGATGATCCTGAGCATTGCCTTTTTTGGACTGCTTTTCATGGTCGGGATCGAATTCGTCGAGCTTGGAAAATCAGAGACCAGTCCGGTTTTGGGCATCACAAGAGATGCAGTCTACTGGGCCATGCCCGTGGGCATGGTTCTCATGATCCTTAACTCTCTGGCTCTGATCGCCGAAACGATCCTCGAGGGGCGCGATATCCGGTTTGCCTCCGACTTCGCTCCGGAGGATTGATATGATCCTTTTGGTTTCCGTTCTTCTTGTCCTGTTTGTCGCCAGCGTGCCGATTGCGATGTCGCTTGGCCTTGCGGCGATCCCGACGCTTGTCGAGAAGAACATTCCTTTCATTGCCATTCCGCAGGTGATATTTGAATCGCTGGACAGTTTCGCCCTGATGGCGCTGCCGCTTTACGTGCTGGCGGGGCGGTTGATGCAACATGGCGGCATCGCGCGGCGGCTTGTCGACCTTGCCAAAGCGTTGGTCAGTTGGGTGCGTGGTGGACTGGCCGCAGCGGTTGTCATGACGTCAATGTTGTTCGCAACGATCTCCGGCTCGTCGGCGGCGACGGCCGCAGCGATCGGGTCGATGCTGATCCCCGAGATGGAAAAGCAGAAATATCCGCGCCCCTTCAGCGCCGCGACCACGGCCGCCTCGGGGGAGTTGGGTGTCATCATTCCCCCCTCGGTCGCCATGGTGATTTATGGCGTGATCACAGGCATCTCGATCACAGACCTGTTTATCGCCGGGTTCCTTCCGGGTTTGATGGTGGGGGCATCGCTGATGACAACCGCGATCCTCGTCTCCTGGATCATGGGCTACGGAGAACGCCAACCCTTTGAACTGGGCCCATGGGCGCGCGCGGTATCGTTGGCATTCTGGCAGGCATCGCTGTCGCTGTTCATGCCGATCATCATTCTGGGCGGTATTTTTGGCGGCATCTTCACCGCGACCGAAGCGGCCGTGGTTGCCGTGTTCTATGCGCTGATCCTGAGCTTGTTCGTCTACCGGGAGATTTCGTTCAAGGAGCTTCCCCGTATTTTCGCAAGTGCGGCGGTCACGTCTTCGGTTGTCATGATCATCGTCGCCTTCGCCGCGATGTTTGCCTTTGCCCTGCATCTGTTGCGGGCCCCGCAACAGATCGGCATGCTGCTGACCACGGTCACCGAAAACCCGATCTACTTTTTGCTGCTTGTGAACATTTTCCTGCTGGTGGTGGGCATGTTCATGGAAACCTTTGCCGCCATCGTCATTCTTGGCCCGATCTTGTCGCCCATCGCGGTGAGCTACGGTGTGGATCCAGTCCATTTCGGAATGATCATGATCGTAAATCTTGCCGTTGGAATGGTCACGCCGCCGGTCGGTGTGAACCTTTTCATCGCATGTGGAATTGCACGCATCAGCATGGAGCAACTGATGCGGCCGCTCGCGGTGTTCTTGATGGTCCTTATCGCGAACCTGATGGTCATCACCTACGTCCCGGGCATTTCGCTTGCCTTGCTCCGCTAACCAAAAAACAGGGAGAATTACTGTAATGAAATTCAGACATACCGTCTTTGGAGCCGCCGCAGCACTGGTGGTTGCCGCAGGTTCCGTGCAGGCGCAAGAGTATACCATGACGATGGCGCATGTTCTGAGCGATCAGAGCCCGTACCAGGTTACCCTCAACGAATTCAAATCACTGGTCGAAGAACGCTCAGGCGGCGACATCGCGGTTGAGATCCAGTGCTGCGGACAAGCAGGCAATGAAACCCGTGCCATCCAGTCGATGCGCACAGGCATTCTGACCGGTGGTTTTGTGGGCGGTTCGACGCTGGAAACGATCGTGCCGGCTTACCGCGTTCTGTCCCTGCCATATCTGTTCGAAGACAAGGAGCAGGCATATGAGGTTCTGCAAAGCGACATGGGTCGTGAAATGCTGGATCTGCTCGGTGAATACGGAATGTACGGTCTTGGCTTCGGCTCGATTTACGAACGCTCCGTTGCATCCAAAGCCCCTGCGCGGGTCGCATCCATCGAAGACATGCAGGGCCTGAAAATCCGCGTATTGCCGACACCGGGTTTCGTGGAAGCCTACAAGGCGATGGGCACGCAGCCGACGCCGATGTCGTATGGGGAGCTGTTCATGGCGATCCAGAACAACGTCGTCGACGCGCTTGAAATCTCACCGGACGCGATTGTCGCAGATGGGTTCTACGAAACCGTCAACACCTACACCATGACGAAGGCGCACCAGTCCACCACTGTGATGGTTCTGTCGAAAGCGTGGTGGGACGCTTTGCCCGCCGAGATGCAGGAGCTGATCCAAACAGCCGCAACAGATGCAATCGCCGTTGGTATCGAGGCCCATGATGCGCTTGCAGATGCCGGTATGGTCACGGCTCAAGAAGCCGGTGTCGAAATCCTCGAACCCGATCTCACGCCGTTCATGGTGGAGGCCAAGAAAAGCTGGGACATCATCCTGACCGACCAGCCGGAAGCGACCGAATTCAAGAACCGCTTTGAGGCGTTCATGGGCTCCAACTGATCCGATTGATCACTGAGTTGGAGAGGGGCGGCCATCACGGTCGCCCCTTTCCTCGAAGTTCACCCCTGCCGATGACACCCCCAGAGCTCCATGGTGCAGGCGCTTTCGAATGGATGTTCTGGAGTTCGCGTCACCCCTTCGCTGAGAGACGCGTTTCACGATCGTTTTAAAAAATTGGGCGCTTGGTTAACCGTTTCGAGACTGGACGTCTTTTAAACCACACACAAAGCGCTCCAAGGGCCAACGCGGACAACTGATGTAATCAGTGGCGACTTCAGTCATGGCTTGCATGGCAGCCTCGTGAAAGCTGCGTTGATCAGTCATCTGTTTCTTGATTACACGTGGTCACGAGGACGGTTTGGGGGCGCACAGTAATTTGCCCCGAAACGAGTTCAGGCGTCGAAGGACTGTCCCGGCCGCTGTCGAAGCGCAGATGCCATTCCCCTTCAGTTAGGCGGAATTCACAAGCTTCGCCAGCGTTGAGAATGATGAGGATGTCTTGGCCGGTCTCCGTGCGCGTGCGCTGGCCGAAACATCGAAGACCACCATCGTCCCAGTCGGCTTGCGTCATCCGGCGACCTTCGGGATGGAACCAATGAGTTTGATTGCGGCCTTCGTTTTCCTCCGCCCGGGCGAACCGGCGTTGAACATAGCTCGAAAGGGACCGCCGCAGGGCCAGTGCATCTGACAAGGACTGCGTGATCCCGTCCCGGGCGCTTTCCCAATCCAGCCAAGCGAGATCGTTGTCCTGACAATAGGCGTTGTTATTGCCGTTCTGCGTGTGCCCCAATTCGTCTCCTGCCAGGATCATCGGCACACCCTGGGCCATGGCAATCGTGGCGAGCATGGCGCGAACACGGGTTTCGCGCGCAGTGAGGATGGCGGGATCGTCCGACGGCCCTTCAACCCCGAAATTGTCAGACAGGTTGTGGTTGTGGCCGTCCTTGTTCTCCTCGCCGTTCGCATCATTGTGCTTTTCGGTATAGCTTGCCGTGTCCCAAAGGGTGAATCCATCATGCGCTGCGACGAAGTTGATCGAGGAAGTGGCCGGGCGGTGCGAATGGTCGAACTGTACCGGCGATCCCGAAAGGCGTTCCGCCACCGCAGGCACAAGCGATTCATCGCCCCGCCAATAAGCCCGGATGTCATCACGGGCCTGATCATTCCATTCGCGGAATGGCCAGGGGAACCCGCCAACCTGATACCCTTCGTATCCGACATCCCAGGGCTCAGCTATCAGTTTCACGCTCGACAGCACCGGGTCCTGCCGGATCGCCGCAAAGAATGACCCTTCTCTTTCGAAACCGGTTGCCTCGCGTCCGAGGGTCGATGCAAGATCGAAACGAAACCCATCCACATGCATGACCTCGACCCAATACCGCAGTGAATCCATCACCATGCGCAAGACCATGGGATGTTCGACATTCAGCGTGTTTCCGCAACCAGTCGTGTCAAAACTATGCCGCGGGTTCTCGGGCGAGAGCAGGTAGTAGGCTGCGTTGTCTATACCACGGAATGACAAAGTGGGTCCGTTTTCGTTTCCCTCGCATGTGTGGTTGTAGACCACATCGAGGATCACCTCGATCCCGGCATTGTGGAACCGGTCGATGGCGTGCCGTATCTCGCGCACGTCCCATGATTTGAGATAGCGCGCGTGTGGTGCAAAGAAGGACAGCGTGTTGTAGCCCCAATAATTGCGCAAGCCTTGTTCGATCAGATGGCGATCATCCAGATAGGCATGTATCGGCAGCAGTTCGATGGCCGTGATGCCGATGCGTAGAAGATGGTCGATAATCGGCGGGCTTGCCAACGCAGTGAATGTGCCGCGGTCAGCCTGCGCAATTCCCGGGTGGCGCATGGTCAGGCCACGCAGATGGGCCTCGTATATTACCGTTTTGGTCCATGGCGTCTTCAGGGCATTTGATCGATCCCACGTATCCAGATCACCCACCACCACACCTTTCGGCATGTAGGGCGCGCTGTCGCGGGTATCGCAGATCATATCATTTTCATCGACCTTGTAGCCGAACAGGGCGTCATCCCACTGCAACGCGCCCATCATCGCGCGCGCATACGGATCCAGTAACAGCTTTGCGGAATTGAACCGATGACCCTCCTCAGGTGCATATGCACCATGCACCCGGTAGCCATAGCGCTGACCTTCCTGGAGATCCGGTAAGAAGCCGTACCAGATGCCGCCTTCCATGTCCGGCAATGGCCCGCAGAACAACTGTTGTCTGCCGGTTTCGTCAAACAGGCACAGGTCAACCTGGGTTGCGTTCTCCGAAAACAGGGCGAAGTTTACGCCGCCATCCCGAAGCGTTGCCCCCAATTCATCGACGCGCGCCAATGAGGCGTCAAAAGTCGCACCGGAAACACTGAAATCTTCCATATGGTTCGCTCATTTCCGCCCGACAGGCCCTTGATTTTACGATAAGGCCCGACGCGCCGTCCACGTGACCGTTTGACGTATTGCATAGCGTCACCGCGCGCGAGCATTCCGAGGATGTCCCCTGCTTGGCCGCCCAAACCCGCTTTTCGGCTTCGGTGGATCAAACCCGATCCTCTGTCCGACGCGCAAGCGCACACTCTGCGTCGGAATGCCATTGCAGGTTCGTGGGTTTGTCAACACGACGCAACCCTGACGCGCCACAGTTCCGCGCATAAACAAGCATGGTTGGTACCAAATTGCGCATTGACGTCATGACCTGCTTACCTGTGGAGTGATATTACGCAGTGAAACGCAGGCGTTCGCAATAGGTTCCCGGTGCCTTGAGGCCGGGTAAAACCGCGATATGATTTTGGTGTCCTGCCGCATATCTGCTTTTGCCAGATCTGTTCAGATAGGGCCTCCTGCTGACAATACCGTTTTGAGTTTTCATACCTCAGGAACCTTCTCGCTCAAACCGCGTTGCTTAAATTCAATATTTGGGGTGGGCATAGCGGTGGCAGAAAGCAAATTCGAGACGATCGTGATCGGCGGTGGTTCTGCCGGACTGGCCTTCGCCACCACTGCCGGGCGCATCGGCGGTCGGGTCCTGCTGGTAGAACGTGCACAATTGGGAGGCACGTGTGTTAACCGAGGCTGCGTTCCAAAGAAAATTCTTTGGGCGGCAGGAAATTTGGCGAATTCGGTCAAAGATGCGGCAGCTCAAAAGATCATGCAAGCCAACCCAGTTGATTTCGAGACTTTGGTCAAAGAACGCGACTCACATATTGCCGGTATCAGGGCTTCCTATGTCGACACATTGAAGGACGCGGGCGTCAGAACAGAAAGCGGCCAAGCCGTGATTGTCGACGCCAAAACGGTTGAGGTTGGCCAGAAAACATTCAAGGCCGATCAAATCGTGCTTGCAACTGGCGGTCGGCCCGCTGTCCTTGAGATCGAGGGGTCCGAGTTCCTTCAGGATAGTGATGACGTCTTGTCATGGGCTCGGCGCCCCGACCGGATCGTGATTGTCGGCGGTGGCTACATCGGATGTGAGTTTGCAGCGATTTTTGCCGCATTGGGGTCGACTGTATCGTTGATCCACGACGGCCCGCACATTTTGGATGCCTACCCCAAAGACCTCGCCCTCCACGTTCAGGAAAGGCTACGCAATACGGGCATCGACCTATACCTGAACTACGGTGTGCGTACGGTGCGCAAAGAGGCAGATAGGACGTGCTGCACCCTTCAATCCGGTGAAACGAAAATGGCAGACGCCATCGTCGCCGCGACAGGACGGGTGCCTAATATCGACGACCTCGGAGTTCTGGTAGCGCAATTGGACACGGCAGACAGTGGCGCCCTCAAGGTGACAAAGGAGTTCGAGACGAGTTGCCCGGGCATCTATGCGATAGGCGACGTGGCGGACCGTCTGCCTCTGACCCCGGTGGCGTCTGCGGATGGCACGGTCCTTGCACATAAATTGCATGGAAATGGTGCATCCGCGATCGATCTTGACCTCGTGGCGACGACCACATTCGTTTATCCGCCCGCCGCCCATGTCGGAACGGTCGGGCATGCTCCCGCTCGGGAAGGGTGCGTTACGCCGCTTGAGAAGAACGTGATGGCGTCAAACCCGGCCGCGTCCGATTTCTACCAGATTTGCGCGGACGAAAGCTCGAATGCCCTGATTGGTGCGGCGATCGCGGCGCGGGGCGCGGAAGACATCATTGCCATGGCAGGAGCCCTCATCGCCGCGAAGGCGAAGGTGGATGCGTTCACTGCGGCAACGCCCGTACACCCGTCTTTCGCGGAAGAGTTTTTCTCTGATACGCGAAAGGATGATTAGATCAGAAAGCTTGGAATAACCGGTAAATTGGCATTGATCTCTGGTGGTTCGGATAGTTTTGATGTCGATTCCGCACCGCTTCTCATGAAAGAAAGTGTCGAGACCCCATTGATCGACCTTGACGAAAAGGCTCTGGAATGAGCCGCGAAAGATCTTGGCGTCGCAGTTCAAGTGCTGACTCTGCTTACGGTGCCAAAGCTTATGAATCCAAGCGTATCTTGGGGTAAGTACCGTCCGACGCTCTGTTACGGCTTGGCTCGCTTGGCAAAAAGGATTTTGCGGTCTGATGGTCAGGAAGTTCCGGAAACTTCGAATGGACGCAAACCAAACCCGCCGCATTATATGTATCTGGCGGGCGAGGATTGGTATGACACACGCCGACATTCGTGGTTTTTAAAGCGGTTCTGACACCACCGCGATACGAGTGAGACTCCGCTTTATGAAGTGCGTCCAACTCCCCAAGTCGCCAGGATAGGGTCGGGTGACTTGCGGTTTCGTCAAAGGAGGGGCAGGGCGGTTACTCCCTCGGTCCAAGCAAGTCGCCTTTAGCCTGCGTAATCGGGGTTTCGTCCTCGGGAGGCGTTTCCGACAAAAGGTCACGCTCTGCCACGCTGGTGACCGGTTCCGGTTTCGGCTTTGCAAGAGGCTGCGGCGGGAGTTGAATGCTCTGCGCGTCGGTCTTGTCGGTCAATACACGCACACCTTCTGGAAAGATGACCTCGCGCGCTTCGTCCGGCATGGAAATGCCATTGAGAGTCAGAGCCGATTTCACGGCACGTAAAAGTGCTGATTTCAGCTTGATCGCGGAAATCACTTGTCCGTCAAACCAGTAATATGATCGGATATTCACAGTCGACGCGCCGAGTTCCTCCACCAGAACCATGGGCTCCGGATCCGACAGGACTGTGTTTTGGTCCTGCAAGCAATCAAGGATGATCTGTTGCGCTTCGGCAATCCCTGCGTCGTACCCGATGCCAACGGTGAATTCGCCGCGCCTTTTGGGTGAGGAGGTGAAGTTTTCGATGACGTTTTTGAAAATGGTCGCGTTCGGGATGTGGATCTGGTTTCCATCAGGCGAGGTCAACAAGGTGCTGCGGGTGCTCATGCTGCTCACGGTGCCGGAGATGCCTGCAACGCTGATATAGTCGCCACGCTGAAACGGACGGCGCACACTGAGGATGAGGCTGGAGAGGAAGTTCTCGGCGATATCGCGAAAGGCAAACCCGATGACGATGCCGATCACGCCGGCACCGCCGACCAATGACAGCGCAAGCTGAGTCAGTCCCGCAACTTGCAATACGATATAGAGCCCGAGCAGAAATACCGGAAAAGCGAGCGCCCGTGCCACGACAGACCGCAGGAAAGTCGACTCGATACGCCCCAAGAGCAGCCACCGCGCCAATCGCGCAACGAGACGCGCGCCATACCAGGCGAGCGGTAGAACCAGAACCGCGAGCAGTACAAGCGGTAGAACGGCGACGGCATCCCGGGCGAGTTTTTCCAACTCGGACAGTGCCGGCGCAAAGCTCCAGACAGACTTTTTCTCTATGGTGATCCGATTGACTACAGCGACGGTGCCGGACGTTTTCGACGCCAGGTCCCGCGCCCAGACCCGATGCGCATCGGTCTGTGCCACACCGTCAAGGAAGACGACCCCCTCGTCAACGAGAACAGAAACATCGCGATACCAGTTTGTAGCGTCGAGAATGCTCTCGATGCGGATCTGGATCGCCAGATCGGGTGCGACCGGATCAATTTCAACCTGTTGCTCGGGTGCGGCGAGTGCCTCATCATCTGACGGTACGGCTGTCTGGGCCGATACATAGCCGGACAGTATCGCCACCCAAATGATCGCGCATAGGACGCTTCTCACGCGAAGAAACGCATCTGAAAAATCTCGGGCCATCATGTAACCGCAGCCGTGGGCGCGGGAGCTTGAAGGTGCAGCGTGCCATGCCTTTTCGCGATAATCTTGGGTGAGCTCAACACCCTATGCCGTCTGTTTCTGGGAATGTCTGGCATCTGGTGCGTCTCCGTTGAGGGCTG
Organism: Tateyamaria pelophila; assembly: GCF_019966495.1. Lineage (GTDB taxonomy): Bacteria > Pseudomonadota > Alphaproteobacteria > Rhodobacterales > Rhodobacteraceae > Tateyamaria > Tateyamaria pelophila. Next base: position 13,289 of record NZ_JAIMIA010000046.1, read on the forward strand.
GTGATGATAGGCGTGATCAGAATAGCGGAGATTTGTCCGTAACCCGTTTGTAGCAGGCCGTCCCCAAGGGCGTCATTCCCTATCTCGATATAAGCGCCCCAGTATGGAAGGCTTAGTGCCCGTTACCTGCCGAGGTCTTTGCCGGTTCGGCGACGGTTCGTATCCGACGAATAGCGATGTAATTGTTGTCAAAGGCTGGCGCGCAAATCAGATCTACTTGCTATTCTGGGCGTCCGTTTCAAAGGCGTCGCGAACATACGATCCACCAGACAGCCAAAATCGGGCGGCTTCGTCAGGCCGTCGGTGGGTGGTTTGATGAGAGTAAAGCCGCAAAAAAATAAGACGTGAGGATATAACGCAGAACCGCCGGGGGTCTGACAGGAGCCGGAATTGGCTTAGCCTGTTCAGATTGCGTTGTGCTCCGCCAGCAGGTGTCGGGGCGGCAACGAAAGAATACGACAGCCTGCACACCATAAGGGAGGAATTTCATGAAAAAGGCACTTATCGCCTCGGTTTCAACAGCAGCACTGTTGCTGCCATCCATAACCATGGCCCAGGACGACACGGTCAAATTCGGCATCCTCGTGGCCCTCGAAGGCGCATTCGCCGAGGGCGGCGCGGATGGTGTGCGAAATGTTGAACTCGCAATTCAGCAAGCTGGCGGAATGGCCGGCGGCAAGAAGATCGAGTTTGTCGTTGCCCCGACGGACACGACCCCCGACACCACAGTTCGCCAGGCTCGAAAGCTGATTGAACAGGACGGAGTGGACATTATCCTCGGACCGCTGTCCGGGTCCGAAGGCATCGCGATGCGAGACTATGCCAAGACAATTCCGGACAACACGGTGATCAACGGGATTTCGGGCGCGCTGGAGACGACATGGGTCGATCCGGCGGAAAACTTCTTCCGGTTCAATCTTGATGGCGCCCAATGGGGTGCAGGGCTTGGAAGCTACGTCGTCAATGAAAAGGGATGGACCAAAGTTGCCACGGTGGCGGCGGACTATTCGTTTGGCTACACAAACTTCCTCGGATTTGCCGTTGATTTCTGCCGGTCTGGTGGGGAAATCGTCGAGCGGTTCTGGGTCCCGTTGGGATCGTCGGACTTCGGCGGCGTGATTGCGTCCCTGCCTGACGACGTTGACGCGATTTATCTCGGGGTCGGGGGAACGGATGCGATCAACTTCCTCAACCAGTACAGTCAGGCAGGGGCGGAAACGAACCTGATCGGCGGCACGATCATGGCCGACCAGACAGTATTGACGTCACGCGGCCGCGCCAAGGACGCATTGATCGGAACGCCAACCTCGGGCCCGTTGGCCGACGACAATCCGGATGAGGCCTGGCAGAGCTACGTGACGGCTTATCAGGATGCCTTCCCGGAAGACGAACGCTTTCCCTCTCCATCCCTCTTCGGTGTCGGCTACTATGTCGCTGCTTTGGCTGCAATTCAGGGGCTGAACGAAGTTGACGGCGATTTGTCGGATGGCCAGGTTGCATTCCGTGAGGCGCTGTCGACGATGCCGCTGGATACGCCCCTTGGGACCGTGACGCTTAACGAAAATCGGCAAGCGACCGGCTCTGTCTTCATCAACGAAGTTGTCGACGACGGTGAAGGCGGCCTGAAGAACGAGTTCAAGGCCCGCGCCGACAACGTCAATCAGACCCTTGGGATGTCTGTCGAAGACTTTACCGCCATGGGCCTGCCCTCGCGCGACAATCCAGATTGCGCGGCCCTTCGTGACGGCGGCTAAAGGGGATACAACCTGACGACTGTGCGGGGCTGGCAAAATGCTGGCCCTGCATATCGAAATTGAAGTCCGCTGACTGTGCTACTGAACACAGATGCGGTCCATCAAAGCCTCTCTGATCGGGAGGGAGCGACAAGTGTCTCTCATATCTTATCTGACCCGTGTCCACTTTGCCGACAATGCCCTCGAAGATGCCCTGCCGTCTGAAATCGCGCGGCACGGAATACGCCGTCTTTTGGTCCTGTCAGATGATGAAGCAACAGGACCGGACGAACTGAACCGACTGTTTGATGCGCTGCCGTCTTCCGTGACGCCCGTATCGTTCGTTGCAGACAGTTCCGCAAACTATGCGGACGCATGTTGTCGGGCGGACGCCGTTCTGGCTGAGGCGAATTGCGACGCTCTGATCGGCTTTGGCGGGACGCGTGCTGTGGATCTTGCCCGCTTGATCGGCGGCGCAGATCATCCGGTTTTGACCATCCCGACACGGACCGGGACAATCGGCTTGGGTCCTGTCAGTGTGCCCGTGACCGACCTGCCTCGGCGTCAAGCCGCTATTCCGGTGGCAATCCTGTGCGATGCCACCCTGACGTTGAATGCCGGGCCCGAAGCAACCGCAGCGGCCGGAATGGATACGTTGGTGCACTGCCTGGAGAGCTACCTTGGCACGACTTTCAACCCACCTGCAGACGGGATTGCGCTGGATGGTTTGCGCCGCACCGCCCTTCATATCGAAGCGGCCGTGCAAGACGGCAAAGACATCACCGCCAGACGAGAGTTGCTCGCAGCCGCACTGAATGCGGGTCTTGCCGCTGAAAAGGGCTCCGGCGGGATCGAAGCTGCTGCGAAAGGTCTGGAGACCGCGGTGCATGTGCGCCACGGCGTGCTTCATGGTGCCATGTTGGCCGAAGTTCTGATGTTTAATGCGCCCGCGATTGCGGATCGTTTCGAGATGCCACGCAAGGCGCTTGATCTGCCACCAAATGCCGATATCGCAGAACATCTGGCGAGCTTGGCGGAACGTATCGGACTGCCCCGCAACCTATCGCATCAGGGAATAGAAGCGCACCATCTGCCGCGCGCGGCCCGGCAGGCGGCGGCCGATCCGGCCAATCATACCAATCCGCGCCTCGCTACGGCGGCAGACTACGAAAGGATGATGCGCGCGTCATTGTGAGCGCCGCGGGAGGCCCAAATATCATCGTTGCATTTTGTTTGTGGCGGAATTCGGGGTAGCATCAACTTGTGCCGAACGGGACCATAGAAGTTCTGAGCACCAAAAAAAGAATAAAAAACATGAATTTAGGGAGGAATCAATGAGTGATTCATTGGCCGTGTTTCACGGACATTTCGGTCGTGTTTGCCTATATGACATGGATCGTACAATGGCACCCCACGGCCACAGGGAAGGTCATTTGATCTTTCATGTGCAGGGCCCGCCCGCGGAAGTCATCGTAAATGGAAAAGCCTCTCCGCTGTCGGCTGGACAGGCTGTCGCTGTCAGCCCGTGGCAAGCACATTACTATAAGCCGCGGGATCATTCCCATCCTACTCTGGCACTGGTGCTCTATATTCGACCGGGATGGTTTTTGGAATCCGCAAAGCGCGCGTCTGCCTCACTGTGTTTTGGACGAACGGGTATCGAGGTGACCGATCATCTTTCCCGCCTCGTGTTTGGAACAGCCCAAGCTCTGCTGGATACCGACCGCAAAGATTTGTTGATCGAAGACCGCCTCTGCGCGCTCACCCAATTTGCATTCGACCAATCATGGCAATGGACTCCGCGTGGGTCCGAGTTTACCGGCCCTGATCTGCCGCGTCGTGATTTCCGAATTCGAAAGGCGCTTACTTTCCTCCAGGAGCGCGTTTGCGAGGCGATAGACCTTGACGATGTCGCCCGCGAGGTCGGGCTGTCCCGCCCGCATTTTTACAAACTTTTCCGTGCGCAGGTCGGGCTGACCCCAAAGCTTTATCGCAATGCTCTGAGGATGGAGTGCGCCATCGATATGCTCGCTGGGTCCCAAGAAGGCGTCGCGGACATTGGCTTCGATCTTGGGTTTTCCAGTCAGGCCAGTTTCTCGCGTTTCTTTATCAGCAACGGTGTCGTTCCGCCTTCGGCTTACCGCCGAACCGTGCATGTCGCTTGAAGCGAGTCTGGACCTCGGCGGGTGAAACGGGTTGACGCCAACCGTGTTTTTGGACCCGGCGTGCAAGGATCAGACGCTCGGGTATCTGTCTGACCAGAAACGAAGGCTAGGGTTTGGGACCGCGACCTTGAGCGGGTCTGGCTACAACAGGTATGCATGCAAGCGTTCACAAAGAGATATCCCGTTTGGTCGCTGATCATCGCGCTTCTGCTGGCGATATTTCTGTGGCTGATCTTCGCTCCGTGGTCAGACGGGATGGAAGACGTCATGGGCCGCAAACGCGTCTTTCTGAATGCGATCTTCGGTGGGGTCACATTGGGGGCGCTCTATTTTCTCGTGGCGTCCGGATTTACGCTGATCTTTGGCCTGATGCGCAACGTCAACCTTGCACATGGATCGCTCTACCTACTGGGTGGGTATTTGGGCTTCGAGGTTTCGGAATGGACCGGATCCTGGTTCATCGCATTTCCCGTCGTGTTCGTTCTCGTCGGGATCGTCGGGATCGTTCTGCAAAATCAGGTGTTTCGACGCATGGAGGGAGAAGAACTCCGACAGACGATGGTGACAATCGGGCTTTCCGTCGTGATCGCAGATCTGATGCTTTGGATATGGGGCGGCCAGTCTTATACAATTTATTCTCCCGACTGGCTGTCCGGACCGATGACCTTGCCCATCGTTTCGGGGGTTCGGAGCTCTGGCGAAATCATCTATCTCAAATACCCGTCGGTCCGCATGGCGATCCTGTTTGCCGCCATCGTCATCGGCATTGCCATGTGGTTGGTTCTGAACCGGACGCGGTTGGGGATGCTGGTGCGCGCCGGCGTGGATGACCGCGAAATGCTGGCGGCGTCCGGCGTTCGCATTCAATACGTATTCCTGGCTGTTTTCGCGTTCGGCGCCGGGCTCGCGGGCATGGCAGGGATCGTTGGTGGAACCTTTCAATCTCTGTCCCCGGGCGAAGACACGCGGTTTTTGCTGGCAAGTCTGGTCGTCGTCATCGTGGGGGGCATGGGGTCCATCCCGGGTGCGGCGCTCGGGGCGTTGATCATTGGCCTGTCTGAACAGTTGGGTCTGGTCTATGCGCCAACATATTCTGTCGTTTTCACCTTTCTCATCATGGCATTGGTGCTGGCCTTCCGACCCCAGGGCCTTTTGGGCGAGAAGCAATAGATGGCCTTGGCGGAACCCAAAACCACCTCGCAAACGCTCTGGATAGAGCGTGTACCGCCCATATGGTGGGCACTCATGCTGTTCCTGCTCACGATGCCTGCCTGGGCCAATGATTTCTTCCTGTTTCAGGTGATGGGCTGGACATTTATTCTGGGCATGATTGCACTTTCGCTGATGTTTCTTGCGGGCTACGGCGGCATGGTCAGTCTGATCCAGATGTCGGTTGCCGCGATGGCCGGCTATATGGTCGCGATTTTTGGTGCCTCCGGAATGGGCGATATCAGCATGGGGCTGCCGTGGTGGCTGAATATTCCCATTGCGATCATCATCGCCGCGATTTTCGGGACGCTCGTGGGTGCACTCGCAGTGCGCACCGAAGGCATTTACACGATCATGATCACGCTGGCGATCGCCGCCGCGTTTTTCTACTTCACGCGCCAGAACTACACGATTTTCAACGGCTATTCCGGCTTCAATCTGGTTGTCCCACCCAGTCTATTCGGCGTTGATTGGCGCCAGCCCATGCCCTTTTATTATCTCACGCTTGGCTGCGCCGCGATCTGCTATGCAGCTGTCATCTATGTCTCGCGGGCGCCGTTCGGCCTGACGCTGCAAGGGGTTCGGGACAATCCTCGGCGTATGGCGGCACTCGGCTTCAACGTCACGGCGCACCGGATTGCGGCCTATACCTTCGCCAGTGTTATCGCCGCCATCGGAGGCATCCTTCTGGTCTGGCAGAATGCGCAGATTGCACCGGGCACAGCAGGCATTCCTGCGGTTATCGACATCCTCGTGATCGCTGTCGTGGGTGGGATCACCCGGCCCATTGGTCCATTTATCGGCGCGCTGATCTACGTTTTGCTGCGCACGTTTTCTCCCGATGTCCTGCTGGCTTTCGGATTGTCTGGCGAGCGATTCAAACTGCTGATCGGATTGGGCTTTCTGGCAATCGTCTTCTTCTCCCCTGATGGCGTGCTGGGTCTTTGGGAGCGTTGGCGCACACGTCGGTCCCGCGAACGCGATCCTCTGACGGGAGAGCAGAAATGACTTTGGTCAACACCACCACGGCAGCCGACAGGCTTGGGTCCGTCAGTTCCGGTAACGCTTTGGAGTTGCGCAGTGTGACCAAAATGTTCGGCGCACTGGCCGCCATTCGCGATATCACACTCACGGTGCGTTCGGGCGAACGGCGCGCCGTTCTGGGCTCGAATGGCGCCGGCAAAACGACGCTCTTCAATTGCGTCACAGGAGACTTCTTGCCGACGGGCGGCACGATCCGCCTCTTTGGCGAAGACGTTACACGATTTCCAGCCTACGAACGTATCCGCCGCGGGCTGCGACGCACCTATCAGATCAGCTTGCTGTTCAACGGACTGACCGTCGCCGACAATGTCTATCTTGCCTGCCGTGGGGTATCGCGGGGCCGTTTTTCGTTCATAAGACCGCGCGAAAACGATGCGCTCCTGACCCGCTCGGATGAGCTTATCGAGGCCGTTCATCTCACGCCATGGCGAGACACGGACGTATCGAACCTGAGCTATGGTCAGCAACGCCAGCTAGAAATTGCTCTGGCGTTGGCCGGCGCACCCCGTTTGATCCTTTTCGATGAGCCCGCCGCGGGCCTGTCGCCCACGGAACGCGCCGAACTTGTGTCCATTCTGAACGGATTGCCGGGCCATATCGGTTATATCATCATCGAGCACGATATGGACGTGGCCCTGCGGGTCGCGGAAAGTGTGACGATGATGCACAACGGCACAGTCTTCAAGGAAGGCACACCCGAAGAGATCGAAAACGACCAGGAAGTCCAGGAACTGTACCTCGGTGACGGTCATGAATGATCGCGGAAACACAAGCCGCGCAGGTCCGGCCGCACTCGAAGTTCGGGGGCTCAATGTCTACTATGGGGCGTCCCATGCGCTGCAGGGCGTCGACTTGCGATTGGAACAGGGCGTTCTGTCGGTTGTCGGTCGAAATGGCATGGGCAAGACAACGCTCTGCATGGCGATCATGGGACTTGTTCCGGTGGCATCGGGCTCTATCACCTTTGGCGGTCAATCTCTGCTTGGTAAATCGCCTGCAGATATTGCCCGGCTCGGCATTGGCTATGTGCCACAGGGCCGTCGTCTGTGGCGATCGCTGACGGTTGACGAGCATTTGAAGCTGGTCGAACAAAAGGGCGGCGCCTGGAGCATCGAGCGTATCTATACAACCTTTCCACGCCTTGCCGAACGGCGCCGCAATGGCGGCGCGCAATTGTCCGGCGGCGAGCAGCAGATGCTCGCCATCGCACGTGCGCTACTGGCCAACCCTCGGCTGTTGGTCATGGACGAGCCCACAGAGGGCCTCGCCCCGGTGATCGTTTCGCAGGTTGAGGACATGCTGTTGCGTCTCTCCGAAGAAGGCGAAATGGACGTGCTCGTCATCGAGCAGAATATCGGCGTCGCCTGCGCGGTCGCTGACCGCGTCGCGATCATGGTCAACGGACAGATCAATCGCATGGTGCCTGCCCGCGAACTGGCCGCCGATCGTGATTTGCAACAAAGGCTTCTGGGTGTCGGGCGTCACGCACATGACGACACGCCGGAACCTGCTCAGACGCAAGATAGCGAAGCCAGCACTTCGGGTATGTCAGGCCCGAAATCGACAAAAATCTACATGTCGAACCCAAAGAGCCCTACGCGTTGGTCGCAGCCCGTTCCCGTGGCACAGCTCGAACGCGCCGCTCGTGTGATGACCACCGGCGCGCCGACGTCCAGCAGCGTTCAGACCGAAATCCGCCCTCTCGCGGCACCGGGTGAACAGGTGGTCATTGTCGCCGGAACGCTCGACACCAAGAGCACGGAACTGCGTTACATGCGGGATATCGTCCGGGCCGCCGGTTTGCCGGTTCGATTGGTGGATCTCTCGACAAGCGGCGGACATTCCGGCGCTGAAATCCCGGCACACCAAATCGCGGCCTTTCATCCGCGCGGAGCGGCAGGCGTGTTCACCGGTGATCGCGGCACGTCCGTGGCTGGAATGACCGAAGCGTTCCTGCGCTGGATGAACAGGCAGGACGGCGTCATGGGCGTTCTGTCCGCAGGCGGATCAGGCGGAACGGCGATCGTCGCCCCTGCCATGCGCAGCTTGCCCGTCGGTGTGCCCAAACTCATTGTATCCACCGTCGCGTCTGGCGAGGTTGCGCAATATGTCGGGCCGGCCGACATTACGATGATGCATTCTGTTGCGGACGTCCAAGGCCTGAACGCGATCACCGAAGAAGTCTTGTCAAATGCGGCACAGGCAATGGTTGGGATGGTTTCGGCCCGACGCTCGAAACCGGCCCGAAAATCCACAAAACCCGCTATCGGTTTGACGATGTTTGGCGTGACAACGCCCGCCGTCAGCCAGATCACGAAAGCGCTGCGCGACGATTTCGACTGTCTTGTGTTCCACGCTACCGGCATTGGTGGGCAGTCCATGGAAAAGCTGATCGACAACGGCAAGGTCGAGGGTGTGATCGACCTGACCACCACCGAGATTTGCGACATGATGTTTGGCGGCGTTTTTCCTGCGACCCAGGATCGCTTTGGCGCAGTGATCCGGCGCCGGATGCCCTATATCGGGTCCGTTGGCGCGCTGGATATGGTCAATTTTGGTGCTCCCGATACCGTGCCCGAAAAATATCGCGACCGGACCTTCTATGAACACAATCCGCAGGTCACGCTGATGCGCACCACCGCCGACGAATGCAGCCGTATGGGCCGCTGGATTGGCGACCGGCTCAACGAGATGGAAGCACCGGTTCGGTTCTTCCTGCCCGAAGGCGGAGTTTCGATGCTGGACAAGCCCGGTCAACCCTTCGACGACGCGGCGGCCCGCCATGCGCTCTTTACCGCGCTGGAAGACACCGTGCGTCAGACATCAACGCGGCAATTGATCCGATTGCCGCAGAATATCAATGACCCCGAATTTGCAACTGCTGTGGTTTCCGCATTTCGCGAGTTTCACGGTGGTCGTCCCCCCAAACACAAAGAGGCACGCCGATGATCGACCGCGACACTATCCTTTCCAAATTTCGCGATATGGTTGCGCGCGGCGAACCCATCGTCGGCGGCGGTGCCGGAACCGGGCTGTCCGCCAAATGCGAAGAGGCGGGCGGTATCGATCTCATCGTGATCTACAATTCCGGGCGCTACCGTATGGCCGGGCGTGGCAGCCTTGCAGGCCTGATGCCCTACGGGGACGCAAATGCTATCGTGGTCGAAATGGCGGCCGAAGTTCTGCCTGTCGTGAAACACACACCGGTCCTGGCCGGCGTTTGTGCCACAGACCCGTTCCGTCTGATGGACAAGTTCCTCGACGAATTGATCCGCATCGGCTTTGCCGGTGTGCAGAATTTTCCGACTGTCGGGCTGATCGACGGAACGTTCCGCGCCAATCTCGAAGAGACCGGCATGGGATTTGGCCTTGAAGTCGACATGATCGCCAAGGCCCATGCCAAGGGCATGCTCACGACGCCCTATGTGTTTGACGAAGAAAGTGCTGCCGCGATGGCGACGGCTGGCGCCGATATCATCGTATGCCATCTTGGGCTAACGACCGGTGGGGCGATCGGTGCAGAAACATCGCTGACCCTGGAGGATTGCCCGGCCTTGGTCGATCGATGGGCCGAAGCCGCGCTCAAGGTCAATCGGGACGCCATTGTTCTGGTCCATGGTGGACCGGTCGCCACACCACAGGACGCCGAGTTTGTCCTGAAAAATACGTCAGCTTGCCACGGTTTTTATGGCGCTTCCTCGATGGAGCGGTTGCCGACCGAAGTTGCGCTGACAGAACAAACACGCGCGTTCAAGGCCATCAAGGGCCACTGAAGCGTTTCGCGGGGAGGAGAAAAAATGACTGGCCAATTCATCGGACAGCTAATCCTGTGGCTCATTGTGACGGTTGTCGTCATCGCCATCATCTATTGGGTGATGCAGTGGCTCTACCGGCGTTCGACAAAGGAAGTCGCCTTTGTCCGTACCGGGTTTCTGGGCGAAAAGGTCGTGATCGACGGGGGTGCGTTCGTCTGGCCGATCATTCACGACATCACACCGGTCAATATGAATACGCTGCCCCTTGCCGTCACCCGCACCCGCGAGCAGGCGCTGATCACAAAAGACCGGATGCGCATCGACGTGGAAGCCGAGTTTTATGTGCGTGTCCGCGCCGACAGGACGTCGGTCGCCATGGCCGCGTCCACTTTGGGGCGCAGAACGCTGGAAGCTGAAAACCTGCATGGTCTCTTGTCGGGAAAGTTCGAAAGTGCGCTGCGTGCTGTGGCCGCGGAAATGGAAATGGGCGAAATGCACGAAAGTCGCAACGCCTATGTGTTGCGGGTCAAGGAACTTGCCCAGGAAGACCTCGAGAAGAACGGTCTGGAACTCGAAAGCGTCGCGATCATCGACATCGACCAGACGGCGCTGGAATATTTCAACCCGTCAAACCGCTTTGACGCCGAAGGCCTCACGTCCCTGATCAGAGATATCGAGGAGCGCCGCAAGTTGCGCAACGACATCGAGCAAGACTCGATGATCAAAATTCGGTCCCGCAATCTGGAAGCCGAAAAGCAGGTTCTGAACATCGAGCGGGAAAGCGAAGAAGCGCGCCTTACGCAGGAACGCGACGTCGAAACCCGCCGCGCACAGCAACGCGCGGAATTGGCCCGCGAACGGGCTGAACGCGAGACCGAAGCCGAATCCGCACAAATCACGGCGCAGGAAGCGATCGAAAAAGCCCGAATTGCAAATGGGCGCGCCGTCGCAGAAGCCCGGATCAACTCGGAGCGTGATGTGCGTGCGCGTGAAATAGCACAGAAAAAAGAGAATGACGCCGAAGAGATCGCGGCCAGGGAAGCCACCGAAACCGCGCGTATTCTGCAAGAACGCGCTGTCAACGAAGCGCGCATTCAAAACGAGCAAGAGACCCAATCCAAGGAAATTGCGCGACAGCGCGCCATCGACGAGGCGGAAATCGCAGCACGTGAGGCGACCGAGCGCGCGCGGATCGAACAGGAAAGAACGCTGTCCGAGGCACGCATCGGCAAGGAACGCGATACACAATCGCTGGAAATTGAGCGCCAAAAGCTGGTCCGCGATGCCGAGATAGCCGCCAACGAGGCCAACGAAAAGCGCCGCATGTCACAGGATTTGTTGTTGGCGCAAACCCGTATCAAGGGCGAAGAAGACATTCGCCAGCGCGAGATTGCGCGGCAGCAATCGTTGGACGAGGCGGAGATTGCGGCACGCGAAACGGTGGAGCGGCTGCGCATTCTTCAGGACGCACAGATCAACGAAGCGCGGATCGGCGAAGACCGACGCATTCGCGAACTTGAGATTGCCCGCAAGCAAGCCATCGAAGCTGCCGAGATCGCGGCGGAAGAAGCCGTGGAAGCCGCAAGAATTGCCCGTGAGAAGCAAATTGCAGCGACCCGTATCGATGCCGATGGTGAGACGACATCACGCGAGATCGCCCGCAATCGGGCCGTTGACGAGGCACGCGTTGCGGCCGACGAAGCCGTGGAGCAAGCGAGGATCGCTCAAAAACGCGCTCTGGAGGCAGAACGGATTGCCGCAGATCAGCATGTACGGGCCAAGGAAATCGACAAGGAACAAAAAATCGAGACCGCGGAGATTGCAAGACGCGAGGCCATCGAAACCGCGCGTGTCGCTTCGGAACTGGCGCTTGAGCAAGAACGCATCGCCAGTCAGAAAGCACGCGAAGTGACCGATATCGAGCGTCGCCGGGTCGTGGAACAAGCCGAAGAGCAACGCGTCGTGGAACTTGCAGAAACCAAGTCGCAACGTGCGGCCGCTGAGGCAACCGTCAGATCGGCACAAATCGAAGCCGAGCGCGCAATCGAAGCCGCCGAAGTGGCCCGCGACAAAGCCATTCAAGCCGCCAAACTCGAGCGCCGCCGCGCGTTGGAGCAGCTTGAGGTTGCCCGCGTCCAAACCTTGCGCGAAGCAGAAATCGCAAGTCAGGAGGAAATCGAACGCGCCCGTGTCGCCTCGGAACGTGGGCTGGACGAGATCCGCATCAGCCACGAAACCGTACGCCGACAATTGGAAGTCGGTCGCGAACGCAACGTGGAAACCGCCCAGATGGACAAGGCCATTGCGCTCTACCAGAAATCCCTGGAAGAAAGTGCGGCCCGTGCGGAAGCGGACGCCGCCCGCGCCAATGCAGCGGTCGCCGAAGAGAAGGTCAAGACGGTGCGGGAGACCGAAGCGGCAAGCCGCAGGAAGTCTGTCGATGTCATGATGGCGGAGAAAGCCGCAGAAGAAGCAAGACTGGCAGCCCAGGCAGAACAGGTACGCGCCGCCGTCCACGCAGAGGCACAAAAGCTCATCAACGAAGCCGAAAACGTGCTGACCGATCCCGCACGCAGTTCTCTCTTCCGCCGGAAGCTGTTGGAGCACGTCGAAGGGATCGTTACGGCATCGGTCAAGCCGCTTGAAAAGATCCAGGATATTCGGATCATGCAGCTTGACGGCATCACCGGAGGCGGCGGCAAAAGCGACGGCAGCCCAACGGATGAAGTCATAAACTCGGCCCTGCGTTACCGTGTACAGGCGCCTTTGATCGACTCACTTTTGTCTGACATCGGCATTGAAGGGGGCGGCATCACCAAGCAAGGCGGGCTGATCCGCGAAGCTTCGGATATGCAACGCATCACGGATGCGATGCGCAAGGCGGGAGACAACGGCGGCACCCCGCCGGATGACACGCCAAAGCCTGATCCCAAGGGGAACAAATAGATGCCCCGTGTCTATACATCATCGGTGATCCAGGCCCCCGTGGCCAAAGTCTGGGAGCGGGTCCGAGATTTCAATGCTTTGCCGCGCTGGCACCCTCGGATCCGTGACAGCAGGATCGAAGGCGGAGAGCCACCGGACCGTGTCGGATGCATTCGGGATTTCCACCTGCAAAACGGCGAACGCATTCGCGAAAAGTTGTTGGGTCTCAGCGATTACGACATGTTCTGCACCTATGCGATCCTCGAAAGCCCGATGCCGCTGACGGATTACGTCGCTACATTGCGGCTCACGCCGATCACCGATGGCGACTGGACCTTTGCGGAATGGACCGCCGAGTTTGACTGTGCCGAAGACGACGCGGAAGGGTTGGTGACAGGCATTGGCACCGACGTTTTCCAAGCCGGATTTTCCGCGCTGAAAAGAAGTTTGGCGAACTGATCATGATAAAGGTTTTCAAAAGCACTGTTTTGAATGCTCCGGTTGAAGCTGTCTGGGATGTCCTGCGCGATTTCAATGGCCATGATGCGTGGCACCCTGCGGTTGCGGACAGTGTGATTGATCGCGGCCATCCCACGGACAAGGTGGGCTGCGTACGCCGGTTCCATCTGGTGGATGGGTCTGAACTGCGTGAACAATTGCTGACTCTGTCGGATGCGGACATGGCTTTCAGCTACTGCCTTCTTGAGACGCCTGTGCCGCTTCTGAACTATGTGGCGCATGTTAGGCTTGCCCCGGTGACCGACGGGGATCAGACTTTCTGGCTTTGGGAAAGTCGCTTTGACACACCGGAAGGCCGTGAGACCGAGCTGCATGATATGGTGGCCGAGAACATTTACCAAAGCGGCTTCGACGCGGTGCGCGCACATCTGGGTTTGGAGGGCACATGACCACAGTCGAGACCTATGCAACACTGGACGACGCCGCGCGGGCGATGGGAAGCGATGCAGCCTATTTGGCGGGCGGTACACTGTTGATGCGCGCTGTCAACGAAGGCAACGCGCCCGACCGTCTGGTGCGGTTGAACAATCCGAACCCCAAGGAGTTTCGCAGTTCCGGTGACAAGCTGATCCTGGGAGCCGGGCTGACGATGGCCGGAGTTCTGAGCCTTCGAGAGTTGGATTTTTTGCACCCGGTCGCACGTGTCATCGGTGGCCCTCAAATCCGCAACATGGCTACAGTGGTCGGAAACCTGTTCGCCGAACATCCTTACGGAGATTTTGCCACCGCCCTTCTCGCACTGGGGGCGCAAGTCGTTCCTGTCGGTCAAGGGAGCCCGCGACCAGTCGAAGACATCTTCCGCGACAGAAGCCGCGTGGGGCTGATCTCGTCCGTCGAGTTTCACCGTCCAAGAGACCCGCGTGCATTCGGTTTTCTGAAAGTGAGCCGGGTCAAGCCCAAGGGTGTTTCGGTTCTGTCCATCGCTGCCCTTCTGCCCCGCGAAGGCGGCCGCATTCGCGGCGCACGGATTGCATTTGGGGCCATGGGCGCAACGCCCCTTCGATCTGCCGGCGCTGAACGCGCCCTCGAAGGACAATCGCTGGACGCAACCAGTATCGACCGCGCAGCGGCGGCGGCAATTGAAGGACTGGACCCCCCAACCGATCAGATTGCCTCGGCTTGGTATCGTCGGGAAGTGGCAGGCGTGCATTTGAAACGCCTATTGACCGGGATGGAGCGCATCTGATGGCAAGAACACCCGTTACGTTTAACCTCAACGGCAGCCCTAAGGCAGCATTTGCGAACCCGGGGCAGAACCTGCTCGATTTTTTGCGCCGCGATGTCGGGGATCTGACACCAAAGTTTGGCTGCGGTCAGGGCACCTGTGGCGCCTGCACCGTGACAATCAACGGTCAGACCCAGCTTGCCTGTCTTGTATTGGCTGAAGCCGTCAACGGGCAAGACGTCCGCACCGCAGGAGGGCTTGGACAGGGTGCCACCCTCGACCCGCTGCAAGAGTCGTTCATGGATCATTTCGCCGCACAATGCGGTTATTGTACGCCGGGTATGCTGGTGTCGGCGCGCGCCCTTCTGGATCAAAACCCGCGCCCCACTCGTGACGAGGTGATCGAAGCAATCTCGGGCAACCTGTGCCGCTGTACCGGTTATGAGCCGATCATCACAGCAATTCTGGCCGTTGCCGAAGGGAGGGAACGGGCATGAAAAACATGACAACTGACGGTCCGATGGTGGAGTTTCGCAAAGACCTCTTTGCCGATGAGAGAGACGACAACCTCAATGAGGTCGGCAAGCCGACCCGACGTCAGGATATTCGTGGGCATGTCACAGGGCGATCGCCATTTTTCGACGATCATCTCTTCAATGGTCTGTTGCACATGCGCTGCGCACGCTCGCCGCACCATCACGCGCGGATCCGGCGGGTTGATACAACTGCCGCCGAGCGGATGCCCGGTGTCGTGCGCGTGCTGACCGGACGGGACGTGCCAGTCAATCTGAATACGCTGTTATCGCTTCTCGATTTCGGTCTCGATGACGAACCCATTCTGTCGGAGACCAAGGTTGCCTACAAAGGTGAACCCGTGGCCGCAGTCATCGCAGAAACAGAGGCCGAGGCGCGCGCCGCAGCCGCAGCCGTGCACGTGGATTGGGAGGTTCTGCCTCATGTCCTCGACGTTGAAGAGGCAGTGAAACCGGGGGCTCCGGCCGTTCTCGATATCTATCCCAACAACAAATTCGTCTATCACGGGAAATATGATCACCAGAAATTGCGTTTTGGCGATGTGGATGCCGCGTTCAAAACGGCCGATCACATTGTCGAAGGGCGCTATCAGATGTCGCCCATCGAACAGGCTCCGATCGAAACCTGTGGCGCAATCGCGGCCCCCGAACAGAACGACCGCTATGTTTGCTATACCTCGACGCAAGCGCTTTTCTTTTCGCTTGGGACTGCCGCCAAGGTTTTGACGCTCCCCTCATCGCGACTGCATTTTATTGGCGGCACGGTCGGTGGGGGCTTTGGCGGCAAGGTCGATTCCATCCATGAGCCTCTGGCGATATTGGGCACGATGCTGACAGGGCGACCCGTGAAATATGCCTGGGACCGCGCAGAAGAGATGCAGGTGGGCGCCCCGCGCGGGGCGGAACGGTGGTACATCACGGACGGCGTCATGGCCGATGGCCGTATCGTGGCGCGCAAATTCACCGGGTATTTCGATGCAGGCGCTTACACCCGTCTGTCATCTTATGCGATCATCAAAGGTGTGGGTCATTTGCCCGGCCCGTACACGATCCCGAATGTCTATGCCGACGTCTATTGCGTTTACACAAATCGAACACCCGCCACCGCCATGCGTGGGTTCGGCATCACCGGAGTCGACTTTTCCATCGAAGCCCATATGGACAAGGTGGCCGAAACGGTTGGCATGAACCCGATCGAGCTACGCATTCTGAACGCCTACCGCGATGGCGACATGAAGGCGCACCGGCGCGAGGCCAAGAACTGCGCCTTGATTGAATGCGCGCAGGTTGTCGCGGAAAAGGCTGGCGTGACGATCTCGCCCGCGTTGAAAGCGGCAAACTCCCTGACCGGTGGCGGCGGAGATCGTGGCGCACTTCCAGTTTTCACCGCAACCGATTCAGAGGGCCGCGTCGAAGGGTTCACTGCCACCAGCTATGCGAAGAAAGGGGGGGGCTCCGGCCCGGAAAATCTGCCGCCGGTGGCGCTTCGGCCAACCGCCGCGCAACCGGCAACACGCCCTGCGCCGCAACCACGTGTCGAGACCGCTCGTCCAGCGCCGCAGGCCGCCGCACCAGACAACCCTCGCCCTTCCGAGCCAGCAGATCAGACACAAAAGAAACCCGCACGATCGGGCGCGATGCGGTTTTCATCCCTCTCCGGCTTCAGGAGGCGCTGATGGCAATCCACAAAGGCCGCGGTTTTGCGGCAATCAATTACCCCATAGGCATGAACCTCGGCGGCGACCCGTCCCAGGCGCTGGTGCACTCCAACCCGGATGGCAAATTCACGGTCGCGCTTTCCGCCATTGATCTGGGGCAGGGGATGAAGTCCGTCACACGTCAGATTGCGGCCGAAACCCTCGGCGTGCCGATCGAAGACGTGTACGTCGACACTGCCGACAGCGATACGGGGCCCCACGACATGGGATCGTTTGCCAGTCGCGGGACACACCGGATGGGCAACGCCGTCATCCGCGCCTCGGAAGAAGCACGCCAGGTGATGCTGGAAGCCGCAGCCGAAGAACTTGAAGTCGATGCAGGCGATCTGGTCACGGACGGCAAAGGCAGCATCCATGTCCGCGGCGCGCCGTCGCGATCGATCACCACGATGGCTGCCGCGCAGGCGGCTCAATTCCGGCAAGGGCGCACCATTGCAGGGCGAGGCATCTTTCTGGTGCCACTCTCGGAAGTCGATCCGGAAACCGGCGAAATGTCACCTGTCACCACGTTTGCCCATGCCGCCATGCTTGTGACGGTCGAGGTTGACGACGAAACCGGCGAAGTTGCCGTCACGGACATGCAATCGGCCTACGAAGTCGGTCGGGCGCTGAACCCCAAACTGGTCGAACAGCAATTGCGGGGTGGTGCATGGATGGGCATGAGTCATGCCGCTTGGGAAACGACCGAACCCTACTATCCCGCGCGCGATCATGGCCCCGAAGACTTCAACACCTACCTGATGCCGGGGCCGGGCGATCTGGCGCCGCACCATATCAGCGTTTTGGAGCGACCAGCCGCCGATGGACCTTACGGCGGCAAAGGGCCGGGCGAGATGTGCGCCAACCCTGTGCTGCCCGCGGTGGTCAACGCGGTTTATGATGCGGTTGGTGTCCGGATTGATGAGTTGCCAGTCACGCCGGAAAAGGTGCTGCGCGGTATTCAGGCCATGGGCGGTGCGAAACCCCGGCAGGCGCTCTGATGACAGTCCGGCGGTCCATACAAGGGATTGACGGGCCAGAACCGCTCGCCCGGTCTCTTGGTGATGCCCAATACATTGCAGATGAAGGGCTTGCGACGGCGGCCTACCTTGCGTTGGCACTGGGCAAGCCGCTTTTGCTCGAAGGTGCGCCTGGCGTGGGTAAAACCGAAGCTGCCAAGGCACTGGCCTCTGTGCTTGGGCGCGAGCTTGTCCGGCTGCAATGCTACGAGGGTATCGACGCGTCCGCCGCGATGTACGAATGGAATTTTCCACGTCAGATGCTGGCCATCCGGCAGGCGGGCGATGACTACGTCAACCTCTATGACGATCAGTTCCTGATCGCGCGGCCGATCCTGCAAGCCTTGGAAGCGCCGCGCGACAGGGTGTTGCTGATCGACGAGATCGACCGGGCAGACCATGAATTCGAAGCGTTCCTGTTGGAATTTCTGTCGGATTTCACCGTCTCGATCCCGGAGCGGGGCACTGTGCGGGCCAGCGAACCGCCTGTTGTCGTGCTGACCTCAAACCGCACCCGCGAATTGCACGAAGCGCTGCGCCGCCGCTGTGTTTATCATTGGATCGACTACCCCGAACCCGAACTGGAAACACGGATCGTAATGATGCGTGCCGCCACCGTGGCAGAAGACACCGCCACACGAGTGGTGCGCGCGGTTGGCGCGTTGCGCGCCGCACCTCTGGCCAAGCCTCCGGGCGTGGCCGAAACCGTCGAGTGGGCCGAGGCAGCAACGCTGCTCAACCAACAAGGGGCTGCCTGGCCGCAAGCCTTTGCCCGGGCCATTGGTGTCGTGCTGAAGGATCAGGATGATCTGGAATTCATGACACCTCAATTGGACGCTTTGCTATCGGAGAGTGCGGCATGATCCCGCGCGCGCTTGATCCGTTCCTGGCCTTTCCGCAGGCGCTGCGGGCAACCGGGTTTCCGGCTTCCCCTGACAGAACAGAAACGTTCCTGACAGCAGTCGGCTTGCTTGGCCCGCGTCGCCTGGCCGATGTGCGCCGCGCCGCGCATGCTGTCTATGGTCCCGGCCCGGACAGGCAAGAATTGTTCGACACGATATTCGATACCGTCTTTCTTGGCCGAAGCATCGCCGCCCCGGCACCGGGCGAGCCCGAAGAATTGCCCCCGAGTTTTGATGCCGGTGCGTTCGAAGACCTGATCGCACCGGAAGACGAAGACCCATCAGGCGGTGAGGCGACTGCCGCAGAACGGTTGTTTGCACGCGAGCTTGCCTCCGGCGATGAGGATGCCCTGTTGCGAACGTTTTCGCGGGCCTTGCCGCGCAGTTTGCCAAAGCGCAGATCGCGACGCCTCGCACCCGGCAACGGACGGCTTGCAGATGCGCGGCGCGCCTTTCGCGACATGCTGCGCCGCGACGGTGAAATAACGCAGTTACCGACACGTCATCGCTTGCCGCGGGAGCGGCGGGTCGTGATGTTGATCGACGTTTCGGGCAGTATGAAGCAGGGCACAGAAGGTGCGCTCCGGCTGGCGCATGCACTGGTTCAGGGCGGCCAACGCGTCGAGTGTTTTACGCTTGGCACCCGCCTCACGCGCGTGACCCGTCCGCTGCGTCACAAAAATCGCGATCAGGCTTTGACGCTGGCGTCCGGGCTCGTGGCGGACTGGGACGGCGGCACGCGGTTGGGCGAAGCCATGGCCGTTTTTCTGAGCATTCCACGTTTTGCAGCACACACGCGCGGCGCACTTGTGATCATCGTATCCGATGGCCTGGAACGCGGTGGGCCCGAAGCGCTCATTGCGTCGACTCAGCGTCTGAAATCGCTGGCGTGGTCCGTGCTCTGGCTGTCGCCGCTGGCCGCTGATCCGGCCTTTCGCCCGGAAACCGGGGCGATGAAGGCGATCTTGCCAATGCTTGACCGGCTGGGAGACGGCAGCACGCCACCTGCCATAGCGGCGGAAATACTGGACTTTGCCAAGGGAGCGCGCCGGTGAATGTCGTAGATGCACATTTCCATGTCTGGCGGCAACGCGACCTGCCGTGGCTCGACGGGCCGATGCAACCGCGCATTTTCGGACCCTACGAGCCGATCCGCAGGGATTATCCCATGTCGGAATACCTAGAGGATATCGACGGGACGGGTGTCACCAAATCGGTTTATGTGCAGGCCAACTGGCCTACGGATCGAGCCGAAGAAGAGGCCAACTGGATCGAAACGCTGGTGTCTGAAACCGGGTGGCCGCATGGTCTGGTGGCTTATGCCGATATGACCGTGTCTGATGTGCGTCGCAGTCTTGATCGTTTGATGCGCTTCCCGCGCTTGCGGGGCATTCGCCAGCAATTCCATTGGCATGATAACCCGGTTTACCGTTTTGCACCGCACGCCGATCTCTGCGTTGATCCGGTCGTGCAGCGCAATGTGGCCCGATTGGCCGACTATAACCTGGTCTTCGACCTTCAGGTCTTTGCACCGCAGATGGCAGGGGCCTGCGTTTTGGCCGATGCCTGCCCCGATGTGACGTTTGTGCTACAGCATGCAGGCATGCTGGAAGATGTCTCTGATGCGGGCCGCGCTGCATGGCGTGTGGCCATGACGGAACTGGCGGGCCGACCTAATGTCGTCGCGAAACTGTCAGGGTTCGGGACATTTCAGCACCGTTTGGACCCCGATCTCATTCAGTGGCTCACGTCCGAGGCCGTGGCGATGTTCGGTGCCGACAGATGCCTGTGGGGTTCGAATTTCCCAATAGAAAAACTCTGGACCGACTACAGTGCGCTTTTCACCGCACATCGCGCCGCTGCGGGCGGGCTGAGTGATGCGGAACAACAAGCAATTTTCAACGACACGGCCTGCCGTGTCTATCGACTGAAATAACAGGGAGGGCGATGCAATGGGCTTGGAAATCAAAATTCTCGACTACGGGGATATTGAGCTGGAATCGAGTTTTCTGGTGCTCGCGCGCGATTGCGGGCGCACACGCCGGGTGCCGGTTTACGGTTTTCTGATCCTTGGCGGTCAGTACCCCATCGTCGTCGACACCGGCTATCGCGACAATGCGATCATGGAGACGCTGGGGATGCGCGGCTTGCAATTCCACGAGAACATGATCGAAAGGCAGTTGGCCAACCACGGCGTCAAACCCGGCGATGTGCGCTATGTCCTGCATACCCATCTGCATATTGATCACGCAGGCAAAGACGATCATTTCTCGATGAATACGACGGTCGTCATAAACCGCCGAGAGCTTGAATATTCCGTCTCGGGCCTTATGCACCCGCAATATCCGAAACCCGATATCATTCATCTTGTCGAGCGTCTCCATCACCCCGGCGCCTTGCGTCTTGAGGATCTTGAAATCTCTGGACCCGTTGAACTCATGCCGGGCGTCTTTCTGGAAGCGGCAGGCGCGCATACAGAAGGGTCGATGAACGTACATGTCGATACCGATGCCGGCCGCGCGACGATTTGCGGCGATGTCATTTATGACTTCAATGACCAGATCATTGATCCGGTGCACTCCTTTGGCCCCGAAGAATATCAGGTGACCGGAAACCACGGCAATACCAAGCGTCAGGAGAAAGGGGCGATCCGCAAGCTCATGTATTCGGACGCAAAATTCCTCCTGCCCATCCACGACAAGCCGGCGATGATCGAGAACGGGCGCGTTGTTGGTCGGTTGGATATGGTCATTCCCGGCCCCGTGAGCCAGTCCGTGCCCCGCCGCGACTGGTTCCCCGCCTGAGGAGAATGGCATGGCACATGACGCCCTCGACCCCGCATTCAACCATTTGATCGACGCAAACGCACCCGTTCGGCAAGCAGGTTCGGGCTTTACCTTTACAGAAGGTCCGATTTGGCACCCGGTCGAACACTACCTCTTGTTTTCTGACATGCCGGGAGATGTACGGCGCCGTCTGGACCGTTCAGGTGTGCGGGATGTCCTCAGCCCATCCCACAAGGGAAATGGCATGACATACGATGCCGACCTCAACCTGTTGGTGTGCGAACACGCGACGTCGAGCGTGACAAGATTGCGCCCGGATGGTCGTCGCGAAGTTCTCGCAACCGACTTTGACGGACGCGAATTGAATTCCCCAAATGACATCGTGGTCAAATCCGACGGGTCGATCTGGTTTACGGATCCCTGGTATGGGCGGATGCCCGTGTTTGGGGTTGAACGGCCCCGCGATCTGGGCTGGCAAGGCGTATTCCGGCTGCCTCCGAACCATATCCCGGGTGACGAGCCGCAACTTGTCGTCGATCGCTATCTGTTTACCATGCCCAACGGCTTGTGCTTTTCACCGGACGAGACCTTGCTTTACATCAACGACACCGAGCAAGCCAACATCCGTGTTTTTGATGTCGATGGCGGTGGCAAGCTTTCCAACGGTCGGGTGTTTGCCGCCAGCATCCGGGACAGTCTGAAACCCGGCGTTCCGGATGGCATGAAATGCGATACACAAGGCAACGTCTGGGTCACGGCTCCGGGCGGCCTTTGGGTCTATGCGCCGACGGGACACCTGATCGGCAAGGTTTCGATCCCCGAACTGGCCGCCAATCTGCATTGGGGCGGGGAAGACTGGCGGACCCTCTATGTTGCCGCCACGACAAGCGTGTACGCGCTGCCTGTCAAAATCGGCCCGCGCAACGAACCGTTCATGCACTCCCGCAAAAGAGCCGCTGCGAAGCCCGCTTCGCCCCCGGCAAACGGGTCGGAGGAGCCTCTCAGGCTGGACGCAACACGCTGCGCCTTGATCATTCAGGACATGCAGAATGACGTCGTCATGGACGGCGGAGCCTTTGCGGCCTCGGGCAGCCCGCAACATTGCCGGGATCAGAACGCCATCGCCAACGTCATGCGACTGGCCGCGCGGTGCCGGGAAATAGGTATCCCTGTCATCCACGTTCATTTTCTGGTGAACCCCGGTGCGCCCGGCATGACCTTGAACGCGCCCTTGTTCGAGAGCACCGTTGATGAGAATGCACTCGTGCGTGGCACATGGGGCGGCGCACCGGTCGATGGGCTGGAGCCGCAGCCCGGTGACCACGTCGTCGAAAAGATGCGGATGAGCGCCTGGGAAGGCTCGTCACTTGAGACGGTGCTCAAGGCCGAGGGGCGCGATATCATCATCGAAACCGGTGCATGGACAAACATGTCTATCGAACACACCGCACGCACAGGTGCGGACAAGGGCTATGTCATGGTGATCCCGGAAGACGGTTGTTCGACCATGAACGCAGATTGGCATCGCGCCAGCATTGAATATGCATTGCAGAACGTTTCATTGGTCACAAAGACGGACACCGTGATCGCCGCTTTGACGTGAGGTGGCTTGTTCCAAACGACAACGAACCCGTCTTTGGCTCGGCATCGTAAGTTTGCTGATCATAGGTAGACTAAGTCCGCAGACTGTCGCAGCACGACAGCATTTCGGCGATGTATTCGGCCCAGAGCAGGATGGGTTGGTGTCAGTGTCGTGATCTGGGATTACGGCAATCCCATAATGGCGCTGGGGCAGGGCTATTGATCTGATCATATCCAGTCAGAAGGTGTTTTCCTCGTCGGAGACAAAGCACCTGCCCAGAAGTTTATGGTAAGGCGTTTCGTTTTTGTATATCCGGCGTCGAGCTGGTCTGCGCTGACGCCGGATAGAATTCAATTCAAGCTCTGACCTGCGACGCGACCTTACTGGCGCGCGGTTTGCCAATGGTTACTTTTGGCGCAGAGCGTAGATGGTTTGTGTGAAGGATCATTTTTGAGGCGTTCTGTTGCGCGCGCATTGAGATATGCAACGACCGAAACGAAGGCCAAAGTGCCGAAAGCGAGGACTGTCATCAAAGTTCCCATTGTTATCTCCAAAGTTGCTGATGCGATAATTACGGGACGTCACGGCAATTGGATGAAAAAAACTTTTGAATTCAATGGTATACGCTTGCATACACCCTAAAACGCTTGGATTTTCAGAGCATTGACCCCAACTGTGTCAAGCTGACGCACGCTAGTAAAAAACGACGGCAACCACGAGAAAGAACGCGCCGAACGCAATCCAGCCGAAACTCGCAGAGAGAACGGAGAGCGCGAAAAGAGCTCCAAAAAAGCTGGCTAGTTCGACATATCGCCGACCGCTACTCAGCCCGTTCAAGCGGCGCATTTCCGACTTCATATCCCGCCGCAAAACACGCGACTTGGCATGGGCAAACACCTGAACCAAGGCTTTCTCAATGGAGATCAAGACTGGCGAAGACTGTTTCATGAAACGTAATCTAGCGATAATGCAACGCCGCTCCAACCCTTGTCGCGTGTTCGACCGCGAAAAGGTGGGATTGTCCGTCGAAGCCACCATAAACTCAATGCAGAGCCGTAAGACCCGGACCGCTTCCTGTTCGTAGCTTGGATCTGCTATCTCTACCGAGCCCTGTTGCATGCGCTCGTCCGCGCAAGTTGGGACAACGTGACTGCGACCAATTTTACGCAAATCTAGACATCGTATTCCGATTGAAGTCACCAAAATCACCGCAACCAACGGGATGGTCGAACGGTTCACGGGCATTATGTCCTATCCGCTGAAGAGCTGTGAACGCCGCTGCACCGCTATGACCGATTTTCCTGTCAACAGCATCCGCGACCGGCCGTGGGCGGCAAAATGCCCTTGCAAGCCGTGATCGACTGTCACACTTTGAATCGGGACCATCGAGCAAGAAGTCACAGGTTGGTTCGGGATGTCATGGTTAAACACCAAAATCCAGTCGCGTTCGCCGCGCAGGTGGCTTAAACGGGTCCGCGTGGGCGTTGCGAAAGCAGGACATTTACATGCCAAGGAAACAAAAAAACGTAATCCTGATCAGTTTGGATGACGCCATATCTTATTGGCACTATAAAAATGTATTCGGTGCTGAATTAATAATACCCAATTTGGATCGAATTTGTGAGCAGGCTATCGCATTTACTTCCGCCTATTGCCAATCTCCACTATGCGGACCATCGCGAGCCAGCTTTATGTTTGCTAAACCGCCACATCATACAGGGATATTTGGCAATAAGAGAGATGTGTTCACGAAGGTCCCCCCAACGGAAATCTGGTCCTACAAACTTAAGCAGAATGGCTATTATTGCTCTTCTGGAGGCAAGGTGCACCATGGTTACAAGCCACTCTCTCCAGATGTTCATGAAATTTTATATACGGATATGCGGAAATCGTTTCCCATCGATCTGCAGGGGAATCGCGTTTGGAACTGAAGGCGTGAACGGTCACTCTTGCCTGTGAGGGCGAGATGGATTCTGAAGTGGGG
>NZ_JAIMIA010000047.1 GCF_019966495.1 Tateyamaria pelophila
ACATCACGCAATTTCCTGTCGATGATCAAACTGGCATCCGTCAGGCTGTGGATCGAGTTTTATGAGTCCGCTGCCTAATCCTTGCGGCTGTTTTGTAAAAATCGTGATTTCCCTGAGCAGCAAAATTCGCTAAAGTAAGAAAAAAACAACAAGCGAGTGAGGCAGATGAGCAGACTCTTTCGCGCACTGACATTGGTATTATTGGCGGCCAGCTGTGGCGGCGGGTCTGGAACCTCGCCCAAATATCTGGACAATGCCTGTTCCATTTTGACAGAGCGCCCACAATACGCCCGCGCCTTCAAGGCAACGGAGCGCCGCTGGGGCGTCCCCGTACATGTCCAGATGGCGACGATCTATCAGGAAAGTAAATTCGTTTCGAATGCGCGCACGCCGTATCGCTATGCTGCCGGGGTGATCCCAGTCGGCAGGCAGTCCAGCGCTTTTGGATATTCTCAAGCCCTCGATGGCACATGGGAAGAATACCTCGCGGCAACAAGAAGCGGTTTCGCCCGGCGCGATCGCATTCGCGATGCGACGGATTTCATGGGCTGGTACATGAAGGAAACAGAGGAAAAACTGGGCATTCCGCTTTACGACACCCGCAACCAATATCTTGCCTACCACGAGGGACGCTCGGGTTATGCACGCGGCAGCTATAATCAGAAGTCGTGGCTGGTTCGTGTTGCGGGTGAAGTCGATGCGCGATCCAAGATGTACGCAACCCAATTGGAAAAATGCAGGGTACGCGGACTTTAGTTTTCTCGGCTTGGCGGGTTGAACAGGCGGTTGGATAAAGTGCCGCCTGTGGTCATCTCGCCGAGAATGACGGTGGTCTGACCACCGCCGCTGTCGTTTACGACCCACTGCCGCAATTGCACGGGCGCATCCGTAAATTTCATCTGGATGCTCCCGTATTCGCTGTTTTCCGGATCTTGGGCGGTGATGACTGTCGCGGTCCCGTCAAAGTCATGTCCCACGACCATCTTCTCACGGGACAGGTCGACGTTGCGGGCAAGAATGATCGACAAGGGCGTTTGGCGCAGCGGATATGTCTCAGGCTGCTGGTTCGACTTGCTGTCGGCAATATAGACCGCGTTTGCGCTGGCCACGACCAACGCGCTGTTGGGTGGATCATATTCAAAACGCATCTTGCCGGGGCGTTTGATGTAAACGGTGCCGGTGTCCGTCGTCCCGTCGTCATTGATCTGGGTAAACCTGGCTTGGACCGTTTTAAGATCGTTCAGATAACCTGAAATATCCGCTAACGGCAATTTATCCGCCCATGCGCCTTGCGCCACAACGCTTGCCAATACGACCACGGCCATACGTTTCAAAAGCTTCATACCGCTCACCTTTCCCGGCTTTTCCCTTTGGCTCAGATATAAGGCGTAGGCGCGCGATATGCGATATCACTCAACAAATTGCGGCGGCAGACCGCTGGTACGCGGCAAATGCTTCAACCTTGTTCAGGCACAAGGATCTCGCGCTTGCCAACATGGTTCGCCGAACTGACGACACCCTCATCTTCCATCTGCTCCACCAGACGCGCGGCCTTGTTATAGCCGATCGCCAATTTGCGTTGGATGTAGCTGGTCGAGCATTTGCGATCCTTGATTACAATCGCCACCGCCGTATCATAAAGTGCGTCTTCGCCATCCGTGTTGCCACCAAGACCCAGCACTTGATCAATGCTGCTTTCCTTGTCCTCAGGGGGCCCTTCCACCACGCCGGAAACATAGTCCGGTGCGCCGAATGCCTTGAGATGGTTCACAATCTCTTCGACCTCTTCGTCACTGACGAAGGGACCGTGGCAGCGCGTAATCTTGGCCCCGCCCGCCATATAGAGCATGTCGCCCATGCCCAGCAGCTGTTCGGCCCCCATCTCGCCCAGAATGGTGCGCGAGTCGATTTTCGAGGTGACCTGGAATGAAATCCGGGTCGGGAAGTTTGCCTTGATCGTACCGGTGATCACATCGACCGACGGACGCTGTGTGGCCATGATCAGGTGAATGCCGCTGGCCCGCGCCATCTGCGCCAGACGCTGGATACAGGCTTCGATCTCTTTGCCCGCGACCATCATCAGGTCTGCCATCTCGTCCACGATCACGACAATATAGGGCAGCGCCTCGGGTGTGATCTCTTCCGTCTCAAAGATCGGCTCACCGGTGTCATCATCAAATCCGGTCTGTACCGTGCGACTGAACATCTCGTCCTTGGCAAGCGCTTCGCGCACCCGACCATTGTAGCCTTCGATGTTGCGCACACCCATCTTGGACATCTTGCGATAGCGATCTTCCATCTCGCCCACAGTCCACTTGAGGGCCACGACAGCCTTCTTAGGATCCGTGACGACCGGGCTCAACAAGTGCGGAATACCGTCATAAACACTCAATTCCAGCATTTTGGGGTCGATCATGATCAACCGACATTCCTGCGGCGTCAGCTTGTACAGCAGCGACAGGATCATGGTGTTGATCGCAACCGACTTACCCGAACCCGTCGTCCCCGCGATCAGAAGGTGAGGCATCTTGGCAAGGTTCGCGACAACCGAGTCGCCACCGATATCCTTGCCCAGGGCCAATGGCAGGCGCATATTGCTGTCACCGAAATCCCGGCTGGACAAAATCTCACGCAGAACAACTTTCTCGCGGTTCTCGTTGGGGAGTTCGATGCCGATGACAGACCGGCCGGGCACTGTCGAGACACGGGCCGACAAGGCCGCCATGGAGCGGGCGATATCGTCTGCAAGGCCGATGACACGCGACGCTTTCAAACCGGGTGCGGGTTCCAATTCGTACATCGTGACGACCGGGCCGGGACGAACTGCAACGATCTCCCCTTTCACGCCGTAGTCATCCAGAACGTTCTCAAGCATCCGCGCATTTTCTTCCAACGCGTCATCGCTGAGGTGATGGCGCTGAACTTCGATCGGGTTTTCCAGAAGGTTCAGTGGCGGAAGCTCAAACCCGGGATGGGTGTCTTCAAAGCGCAACGCAGGCTGCGCCTCGGCTTTGGCGCGGGTGCTGGGTTGGACAGGTTTGCGCACCGGTTGTTGAACAACCTTCCGAGGCTCGGCCACGGGGATTTTCGGAGCGACCGGGTCAGGTACAAATGTATTCTCGTGATCTGACGCATGTAGCGATTCAGTTTCGATGACCTCTTCGTCCTCGACCGGAACCTCCAATGGGGCAGTCAACTGCGGTTCGGCCCGGTTCAATGACGCCGCGGTCAAAGGCGGCTCTGGCGGCAGATGCGTATGCGGATGGGGATTCAAGAGCAGCGGATCCGGTCCCCGCCCCCGGCCCTTCGTCAGCGGCGCAACCGACCCGATCTGGATCGCGGGATTGGACCGCACACGCGATTTGATAATGTCAGAGATCCGGGCCTTGATGCGCTCTTCGCCGGAACCTGCGTCCATATCCAGTTCGTGATGTGTCTCGATCAACTCGGCTTCGGGCATGTCATCGGGGGCCGGATCGCTCCGTTTGATCAAGGTCGGCATGCGTGACAAAAGGCTCGGCTTGGCCGGTTCCTCATCTTCGAAGTCTTCATCTTCGGGCAGGCTGGCAGCGTATTCATCTGCCTCCAGTGCTTCGGCTTGGCGCGCCGCACGCCGTTCCGCGTTGCGCTCCTGCATGACGCGTGCGGTTTTCACCGCCCCATTGGCACCGATGCCCAGGACGGTCATCAAACTGGCATAGGCCATGACAAGCCCGACCACCAGAAACCGCATCACACGGCGCAGTTCAGGCATGGTAAAGCCAAGTACGAAAGCCCCAAAGACAAGGATGCCCACCCCCATCAAAAGAGACATCATCTTGACGGAAAAGGCCGATCCGAGCGGAAGAACCGTCAGGATCATCGCCATAACCGTGTCCCCGAACAGCCCGCCGAGGCCAAAACCGTGCGTGGCGACCCACTCTGATCCAGGCTGCAACGTCGCTGCGTAAATAGAGCCAAATGCGATTGCAATCGGTGCAAAGATCAACCGGCCCAGCGCACGCTCCGTGCCCAGATGAAGGGCAAAACGGGCTCCCCAGGCTAAAAGAATTATCGCAATGCCAAAAATACCCCAGCCCGCGATCATGAACATCGGCGCGACAAGCGCCGCACCCGTGCGTCCCATCCAGTTTTGTACCGGCGCATCCGTCGAAGCCATCCAGTTGGGATCATCCGGCGTGTAACTCAGCATCATCGCCGCCGCCATCGCACCCAAGATCAGCAGCGCAATTCCGATCAACTCACGGCCGCGCTTTTCAATCGCTGCCTGCATTCCATGATCAAAAAGTGGATCCCGTCGTGTCTGATATGCCATGCTTCCCTCGTCTTTATTGGGCATAGATTACATCGCGAATGGCCCTCAGGCCGCGCTCCGTCTCTGCCTTTGGAGCGACCAAGGCCACCCGAATATACTTTTGACCGGGATTGAACCCATCGACCTCGCGAGCCAGATATGCGCCGGGCAAAACCCGCACGCCGGTCGCCTTCCACAGTTTAAGTGCCGCGGCTTCCCCATCCGCGACAGGCAACCACAGGAAAAATCCAGCCTCCGGGGCTACGTAGCCCGGTACGTCACCCAGAATGGCGTCCGCCATCTCATATTTCTCATGATACTGGGCCCGGTTCTCGACCACGTGCACCTCATCCGCCCACACAGCCGCCGCCGCATATTGCAATGGAGTGGGCAGAGGCGTGCCCGCATAGGTCCGCAACTGTTTGACCTGCCGCATCGTTTCAGGGCCGCCGACGACAAACCCAGAGCGCAGCCCGGGCAGGTTCGACCGCTTTGACAGTGAATGAAACGCCACAACCCGTTCAGGATGAGCGTCGCTCACACATTCCAGAATGCCAACCGGCGGCACGTCACGGTATATTTCTGAATAGCACTCATCCGCAAAAATCTGAAAATCATAGCGGTCTGCCAACGCGATCAGAGTACGCCAGTAGGCTTTGTCCGCGACGGCGCCCTGCGGATTGGCCGGCGAGCACATGTAGCACGCAACCGTTCGGTTCAGAATGTCCGGGTCGACCGACGCATAGTCCGGCAGATGCCCGGTCTCGGCGGTTGCAGGCACCAAAACAGGCTCGGCTCCGGACGAAATCGCGGCCAACATATACACTTGGTAAAACGGGTTCGGCATCAACACGACGGGGCGCTGACCGTTCTTGGCTTCAGGGCACAGCGCCATGCCCGCATTGTACAGACCTTCGCGGGTCCCGTTCAAAGGCATCACATGAACATCAGGGTCCATGTGAACGCTGTAGCGACGCGCAAGCCAGTCACAAAAGGCGGCGCGTAATTCAGGAATACCTTCATTTGGCGGGTAGCTGTTGAACCCTGCCCCATGTTCCGCAATCACGTCCGTCACCCACGCCGGAAAGGCATGTTTCGGCTCGCCAATGGTCATATGCACCACATCACCGCCCGACGGATGAACGTCCAACAGCGCGCGCAAACGCGGGAATGCATAAGCCGGAAGGTTCGAAAACCGCTCAGGAAACGTCATAAAACTGCCTCAGGTTCGGGATCGTGTTCGCCCCGTTTGGGATAGGATACCCCAAGGCTGGTTCCCACGTCCAGAAAAACCACGTCAAAACCCAATCTTGTGGCAAATCGGCCAACGATCCTCTTCATCTTGCCAGGTAAACTCCGGGGGGAGCGCGTAGCGCGGGGGGTTGGCCCCCCCTGTTATCCATGCCACGCCGACACGATCATGGCTCGCCAAGCACCTGTTCGGCAGCAACCCCGATCCGCAACAATGCCTCTTCGCAATATGGCGCACCCATCAGCATGATACCGCAGCTGGGCACGCCGGTTGGCAATGTCAGCGCACACAACCCCATCAGATTACCGACGCGCGTGTTGCGCAATGTCAAAAGGTTTTCAGAAACATAATAACCACTATCGCTGTTCAGACGACCAAGATCCGGCGGCAGGATGGGTGCCGAGGGAGCGAGAACCGCATCATACCCGGCCATACGTACACGCCAGGCCCGCCGAGCCGTCTCCAAACGCGACCAGGCTGCATTGTAATCGGGGGCGGAGAACGTTGCCCCAAGCCGGAAACGTTCCAGAATTTCCGCATACATCGCTTGCGGATTGGCCTCGATGACATCGCGCCACAATCCATAGACTTCCCCCGGATAGAGCGGGCCAGACGTTGCCATCGCCCCATTTTCACCGGCCAGTTCCGGCACATCAACGGGTTCGACCACGGCACCCGCCGCCTGCAACCGCTCCACCGCCGCAGTGTAGGCCGCCAGTGGCGCATCCCGGATATCATCCAGAACCACGGTTTGCAGCGCCGCAAATCGCCGACCCTTCAATGCTCCGCCACGCAAATCAAAAGCCTTCCGGCCCTCCAATGCGGACATCAAAAGGGCGGCATCCTTTACTGTTGTGGTCAGCGGACCGACAGTGTCGAATTTCAGGCTGAGCGGAACGCAGCCTTCCAAAGACAACCGACCCGCCGTGGTTTTCAATCCGACAAGATCGTTCCAGGCTGCCGGGATGCGTACGGATCCGCCCGTATCCGATCCAATGGCTGCAGGGGCCAAGCCAAAGGCAACCGACGTCGCAGCACCCGACGATGATCCTCCGGGCACGGCCGCAGAGTCATTCACGCAAGGCGGCGTGGCGGTAGAAGGGTTGTACCCGAGGCCCGAAAAGGCCAATTCGCTCATATGGGTCTTGCCAAGGCACACCAATCCGGCTGCGGAGGCGTTGCGTAAAACGGTTGCATCGCGCTCCGGCACACGACCTTTCAACAACTTCGAACCGGCCTCGGTCAGCGTTCCTGCGGTATCAAAAAGGTCTTTCCAGCTGATCGGGACGCCGTCCAGTGGCGATAACCGCTGGCCTGCCTTGGCGCGCAACCGCGCCGCTTCGGCTTCGGCCAAGGCGCGGTCCTCAGTCAGACGGGCATAGATGCGGTCGCGCAATTCATGGGTGTTGATCCGGTCAAGAAAAGCCTGCGTCAGATCAACGGGATCCAGCGCACCCGATGCGATGGCATCCCCCAACTCCGCCGCGCTCTTGTCCAACCACTCTTGCATTGCCGACCTCCACATCCAGTTTCAGCGACGGTAGCGACGTGCTGGCGCATGGACAATCCCAACCGCACCGCCATATTGCGGTCTATGCAAGTTTGATCCAAAGGCATGCCATGACACGCGACTGCGATATCCTGATTGTCGGCGGCGGGCTGTCCGGCCCGATCCTCGCCCTGGCTCTGGCCCAAACCGGTTTGCAGGTCACCGTCATCGATGCGCTGAAGGAAAACGTGCGTAAAAACGCGGCTTTTGACGGGCGCAGCTACGCTGTCGCGCTGACGTCGCAACGTCTGCT
This sequence comes from Tateyamaria pelophila, assembly GCF_019966495.1. Lineage (GTDB taxonomy): Bacteria > Pseudomonadota > Alphaproteobacteria > Rhodobacterales > Rhodobacteraceae > Tateyamaria > Tateyamaria pelophila. The sequence goes on from NZ_JAIMIA010000047.1 coordinate 7,349, forward strand.
GGCGGGCATCGGCGTGTGGGACATGGTCGCCGATAACAGCCAGCCGATCCTTGAGATCAAGGTATCGGATGGCCGCGCTGGCGAAGGACCGTCACCCTTCTTCATGCATTTCGACCATGCAGAAATCGAAGAAGGACCGATGGGCCATATGGTGCAGGACAGATATTTGCGCCGCGCCCTGCTCGACGCGATGTCCGGAACAGACGGCATCACACATCTGTCCGGCGAAACGGTCATTGAGCAAACGGTAAACGCCAGTGGCGTAGAGGTGACGCTGAACTCCGGCAAGTCGCTCACGGCCGGGCTCCTGGTCGGGGCGGACGGACGCAGCAGCGGCACCGCGACGCGGGCGCGCATCAAACGGGTCGGCTGGGGATATGGACAAACCGCGCTGGTCTGTGCGATCGCGCACGAAAAACCGCATCACGGCATTGCCCATCAGTTCTTCATGCCGCCCGGCCCGCTTGCCATTCTGCCATTGCCGGGAAATGTCAGTTCGATTGTGTGGAGCGAAAGCGCCAAGACCGCAACAACGTTTCATAACCTGCCCGACGACGCGTATCTGACGATGCTGCGCCCGCGCTTTGGTGATTTTCTGGGGGAGATCAGCCTGACCGGCCAGCGCTACACATATCCGTTGTCGTTGTCGCTCGCGCAGCGGCTGTTGTCGGATCGGATCGCCTTGATCGGCGATGCGGCACACGGCGTGCACCCGATTGCGGGTCAGGGATTGAATGCGGGCATGCGCGATATCGCAGCACTGGCCGAAGTGATCACCGATGCCAGCCGTCGCGGCGAAGATCCGGGAAGCATTGCAGCACTGACCCGCTACGAAGAGTGGCGCAGGTTTGACAATACCGCGCTGGCAATGGCAACAGACGGGTTCAACCGCCTGTTTTCGAATGATTATACGGCACTTCGCGGATTGCGCGATATCGGAATGGGGGTCGTCAACGCTATGCCGAGACTGCGCCGCAGTTTTATCCGCGAAGCGGCCGGCTTGACCGGCGATCTGCCACGGCTGATGCGCGGCCAACCACTCTAGGTCAGGGCGGACGATGCGTCCGCCTTACGGTATCAGAATCACCGCCACCCCAGTAAGGCGGACGCATCGTCCGCCATCGGCGTCGTGCCGTCATCATGCTTGGGCAGTTTCGACCGGATAGAGTCCGTCTTGCAAAGATTCTTGCAAGAAAGAGATGAAATACTCTTTGGCGCTGTTTGTTTGATCCGTACGCCACACGACGATTGTATCCAGATAGTCCGAAACCCCGTCCAGCGATACGACCTTTAATCCCGGAGCAAGCGTATCCGCCACAGAGTCTGTCAAGATCGTGATTCCCATCCCGCAGGCCACAAGACGCAGAATATCCGATGTCGCGAGGCCGATCTGTGCGACGACAGGTTCAAATCCGGCCTTGCGATAGAGCGGCATCAGGTAGGAATGGAAATGCTCCCATTGCTCTGGCGCTCCGTGAATCATTGCCTCATTTGCAAATTCCTCAAGGCGAACGCTTTTGCGATCCGAAAACCGATGCCCGTCATAGACAACACAAACAAATTGTTCGCGCTGAATACAGCAATATCCGAACCCCGCACGTGCCACCGATCCTGTGGCGAACCCGAAATCGATTGTGCCATCTTCTAGATCGACCAACTGGTCCGAGGTGACGGTATGCGTCAGTCTCAGTTCGATATCAGGCTGAGATACCTGAAATTCCTTCAGGATTTTCGGCGCGTTTCCGTTGATCGCATTGTCGGTATATCCGATCCGAAGGGTCCCGATTTTACCCTGATGAACCCGCTGGGTATCTTCGACGATTTGAGTGGTTCGGTTCAAAACTTCCTTGCACCCTTTCAGAAAGGATTGACCGGCTGTCGTAATCTCCACGCTGCGGTTGCTGCGCACGAGCAAGGTCACGCCCAGCGCGCGTTCGAGGTTCTGAATGGTGCGGCTCAGAGCGGGTTGCGCCACGCCGAGTTTCTTGGCCGCTTTGTGAAAATGAAGCTCTTCGGCGACGGCCACAAAGCATCGGAAGTGTCGAAGATCTATGCTCATGATGCCCAAATTGTATCAATACCGACTATTTTGATATTATACTCGTGAAAATTGTTGTGCAAAGCTCGCATGAAACAAAGGACTAACCGGGAGAACGACATGAACGCCTTTAATTTGAGAACATTTCTTGCGTCCGCCGCATTGGCAGGCGTGACAGCAACTTCCGCTTTTGCGGCAGACATCACCATGAACGTCGGGTTCGGCGCACCTGAAGAGTCACTCTACGGCCGTTTTGGCAAGATTTTTGAGCAGAAGGCCGAAGAATACACAAACGGCGCGATTGATGTGAAGCTGCGTTGCTGTAACCAGATCAGCTCCGAAGACGAAGCATTCAAGGCAATGCAACTGGGCACAGTCGACGGATTTTTCATCACCGCGAACAACGTGTCTCCGCACTGGCCGCTGATGGACGTAACAGTGCTGCCGTATATTTTTCAGAACAAGGACCATCTGGCAAATGTCCTCGATGGCGAAGTTGGCCAGATCATGAAAGAGAAACTACAGGCGGAAACCAGCGTGCACATGCTCGCGTTTGGCCCGGCGCTCTATCGCGATTTCTACAACTCCGTGCGCCCCGTCAACACGATGGCGGACATGGACGGCCTGAAAATCCGCGTGCCCAAGAACGAGGTCATGATCGCCACCTTCGAAGCCTTTGGCGCAAACCCGGTGCCGCTGGCCTGGTCTGAAACACCGACGGCACTGCAAACCGGTACGGTGGACGGCGGCGACAACGGCACGTCCTTCATTCGTGACATGAAATTCTATGAGTTCGAACCGCATCTGGTGATCCTGGAGCACTTCGTCTCCTTTGCGCCGCTCTTTGCCTCCGACAACTTCATGAAAAAGCTAAGCGATGAGCAGCGTGAGCAGATCATCCGCGCCGCAAATGATGCCGGGGCCGAGTTCGCACTGCAGGTCGCAACCGAGACCGAAGAGATCCGCAACTGGCTCGCCACCGAAGGCGGCATGGCGATGACGACGCCGGACAAGACAGACTTCGTAGAAGCCGCAAAAGGCGTTCAGGCGCAGTTTGCCGAACAGCGTGGCCCGGAATTCGTCGAGCTTGTTGGCATGATCCAGGCGGCGGCCGAATAACAGGTCGATCGAAGGGGGCCCATGTGGCCCCCTTTTTACGTGCCCCAACATCAAGGACGCCCCGATGACAGCATTAAAGTGGCTCGAGCGACATTTCGAAGAACTGATTTGCTGTACATGTCTTGTGATTATCTCGGTCGCCGTATTTTCACAGGTCGTTGCGAGATATGTGTTTCAGGTCGCTTTGCACTGGACCGAAGAAACCGCCTCGATGGCAATGGTCTGGGCGGTCTATACCGGTGCGTCCCTCTGCGTCCGTGAACGGTTCCACATTCGGATCATGGTCGCCGTCCATGCGCTGCCACCACGCCTTGCCCGGTATGTTATCTTTTTGGCGGATGGGCTTTGGGCATTTTTCTGTGTCTTCATGGTGCGGGTCAGCATCGATTATCTCTATATCTTCTGGCGCTTTCCCGAGACGTCCCCCAGCCTTGGGATCAATCAATTCTATCCACAGACGATTCTGGTGATCGGCTACACCCTGATGCTGATCCGGCTGATCCAGACCTATGTCCAATGGTACCGTGACGGGGCAGAGGGCCTGCCGGGCATGTTGAACGAAGATGGCTCTGATCCAATTGCAGATGACGAGGCCCACATATGAGCCCCCTTGCCATTCTCGCGATCAGCTTCGTCGTTCTCACGATCATGGGTATTCCCCTATTCGTTGCTGTGGGTCTGACCACCGCTGTCGCGATTTATCTCATCGACATCCCCTACACACTTATGGCGCAGACCGGCTACGGCAGTCTGACGCCGTTTCCGCTGCTGACCATCCCCCTCTTTGTCCTGGCCGGGCGATTGATGGAAGTGGGCGGCATGGCCAACCGCATGATCGGGATTGCGACGGCCCTTGTCGGTGCCTATCGCGGGTCAATGGGGTTGGTGACAGTCTTTGCCTGTATGCTGTTTGCGGCCCTGTCGGGCTCCGGCCCCGCCACCACGGCGGCCATCGGATCCGTGACCGTACCCGCAATGAAGCGCGAAGGCTATGACGTTCCCTTTGCTGCCGCGATTACGGCCAGCGCAGGCGCGCTGGGCAGCCTCATTCCACCGTCGAACCTGCTGATCATCTACGGTCTGGTCTCGGAAACGTCGATCCCGCGGCTGTTTCTGGCGGGTCTTTTGCCCGGTCTCATGGTCACAATTCTGCTGATGATCACGACATACATCATCGCGCGCCGTCGCGGCTATGGCGGCGATGGCGACCCGTTTGCCTGGGGACCGTTCCTCAAGGCGGCCTGGGATGGGAAATGGTCCATCGGCGCGCCTGTGCTGATCCTTGGCGGTATCTATGGCGGGGCCTTCACCCCGACCGAAGCCGCGGGCGTGGCCGTGTTCTATTCCCTCTTTGTCGGTGTGTTTATCTATCGCGAACTGACGCTGAAAAAGCTGATCGACGCGCTACGGTTTACCGCTCTGCTGACCGGTATCCTGATCTTGCTGACACCGACGCTGGCCTTCGGACAGCTCACCGCGTTTTTCGATGTACCCGCCGCCGTACAAGAGGGCATCACATCGATCACCGAGAACAAGTATCTCGTGCTTCTGCTGATCGGTATCTTCTATATCTTCATCGGCACATTTATGGAATCACTGGCGCAGATCGTGCTGTTCACCGCCGTATTCCTGCCGCTCGTGACGTCGATTGGCGTTGATCCGGTGATGTTCGGCATCTTTACAGTCATCACCTGCGAGATCGGTTTTCTGACGCCGCCTCTGGGCGCGAACTTGACGGTCGCTGCGCGTATCTCGAACATCTCGATCGAACGTATCTCGGTCGCTGTGCTGCCCTTCATCGGGGCCTATATCATCGGCATGCTGATATTGATCGGATTCCCCGATATCGCGACGCTCTTGCCCAACTGGCTGTATGGTCCTGCGCTTTAGGGAGGTATCGCAATGTATGATCTGGTTCTGAAAGGCGGCGAAGTTTTTGATGGCTCCGGCGGCAGCAGTTTCATTGGCGACGTGGCCGTGAAGGATGGCATGATCGCAGCGATAGAGCCAAGCGGCACCCTTCAAATCACGGCTGCTGAGGACGTGATCGATGTGTCAGGGTTGGTGGTGTCGCCCGGATTCGTCGACATGCACACCCATTCCGATTTCACGCTGATCGCCGATGGCCGCGCGGAAAGCCAGGTGCATCAGGGCGTCACGACCGAGGTGATCGGGCAGTGCGGCGCAAGCTGTGCGCCCGTGAATTCCAAAGACGACATTCGCCGCGTTGCCCCATGGTACACGGACAAGGCCACGCACAAACCCTGGCTGGGTTTTGGCGATTATCTGGACGTTCTGGACGCAACCCAGCTTGGCGTGAACGTGATGGCCTTTGTCGGCCACGGCACCATTCACCGCGCTGTTGTGGGCGGCGAATTGCATCCCGGCGAGGCGGATGACGTGAAGCAAATGGCCCGCCTTGTTGATCAATGCATGGACGAAGGGGCCGGTGGGTTTTCCTCGGGCCTCGAATACTTCCCCGGCATATTGGCCGCTCCTGAACATCTGGTGCCGCTGTGCGAGGTCGCGGCCAAGTATAAACGCCTCTATGCCACCCATGTGCGCAATCGTGACACCCACTACGATCTGGGATTTGCCGAAGCGATTGCGACGGCCCGCCAATCCGGAGCCAAGCTACAGATCAGTCATATTCAGCCTAAGTTCGGGGCGCCAGACTATGCGATGGAGCACACGCTGGAAATGATCGAAACAGCGCGGCGTTACGATACTGACATCGCCTTCGACGTTATTCCACATGATTGGAACAACACGCTGATGGCGGCGATCTTGCCGAAATGGGCGCAGGCTGGAACGCTCGATGATATCCTCAAACGCCTTGCCGACCCCGAGCAACGCGAAAGGATCAAGGCCAATCCACAACCGATGTGGTTGATCGTGAAAGCCGAGAAGTGGTCCGATATCGTGGTGCTGAACGCGACCCACAACAAGGATCTGGTGGGTATGGATTTTGCCGAGATTGGCCGGATGCGCAATTGCCACCCATACGATGCCGTACTCGATATTCTACTGGAAGAGGGCGATGACCTCATGTCGTGCATGTGGGCATCAAAGTCATTTCAGGACAGCGACATTGATCTGTGTTTGCATCAACCCGAATGCGCTGTGATTTCCGACACCGTCGCCACAGCAAACGAAGGCGTGCTCAAGGACCACCTTGGCTCTTTGACCGGGTACGGATGGGCCGCGCGGTTCTTGCAATACTACGTGAGAGACCGGGGTATTCTGACGCTCGCTGAAGGGATCGCAAAGCTGACCTCTGTCCCTGCGGCCCGGCTTGGGTTGAAGAACCGCGGGGTGCTCAAGGTCGGATATCATGCGGATGTATGCGTTTTTGATAAGGTCAATATCGCGAGCAATGCCACCGCAAAAAACCCGCGCCGTTATGCGTCAGGCATATGCCATGTCGCTGTGAACGGCCACCTCGCGATGCGCGACGGCGCGCGCGTGCCGGTGAATGCAGGCCGGGTCATTCGCGAATTCGCTGTCTGACCACCCCGTCAAAAAACCGGAATGCGTGCCGCGCTTGGGCGACAGCGCTTGAACAAGATGATGCGACGCTTCACCCGGCGCGCGCCTTGTCTTGGGATGTCCGACGATGCCTCTAGGGTTGTCGTGCGGACAGGCGCAGGCCCATGTGACGATTGACGTCTTTGTAGAGAAGATAGCGGAATTTACCCGGGCCACCGGCATAACAGGCTTGCGGGCAAAAGGCGCGCAGCCACATATAGTCGCCCGCTTCGACCTCGACCCAGTCACTGTTCAGGCGGTAAACCGCCTTGCCTTCAAGCACATAAAGCCCATGCTCCATCACATGCGTTTCCAGAAACGGGATCACCGCGCCCGGTTCAAACGTCACGATGGTGACATGCATATCGTGGCGCAGATCGTTGGGATCGACAAAGCGGGTCGTGCCCCATTTTCCCTCGGTACCCGGCATGATCGTCGGTGCGATATCCTTTTCATTCGCGATGATCACATCGGGATGATCCAGCCCCGGCACCGCCTCATAGGCTTTGCGTATCCAGTGAAAGCGCAGGATCTCGTCGGTCGTGTTGTGCAGCGCCCAGTCCGTCGAGGGCGGCAAAAAGGCATACCCGCCTTCCTCAAGGCTGTGCGTTACCCCCGCAATCGTCAGCGTCGCTGTCCCTTCGACGACAAACAAAACGCCCTCGGCTCCTGAATCGGATTCCGGCTGATCGGAACCGCCACCGGGCGAAACTTCCATGATGTATTGCGAAAACGTTTCCGCAAATCCGGTCATGGGGCGGGCGATAATCCAAAGCCGGGTCTTATCCCAGAATGGCAGAAAGCTGGTCACGATGTCGCGCATCGTCCCCTTCGGGATGACGGCGTAAGCATCCGTAAAGACGGCCCTGTCGGTCAAGAGCTGGTCTTGGCCAGGATGCCCGCCGTTTGGGGCAAAATACTTCGCTGTCATTGGTTGTCTGTCCTGTCGTACTGCGGTTTGATCCGTTTATGAGCCGGACCGCCCAAGCAAACCACCCGTATTTGCCAAGCAGCACTTATCGTATCTGTTTGATAATGGATGCAGATATTCCCAAATCCACCAAATGGCACCCGATCTCGTCGCCGAAAACAAACGGGATCAGTATATCGGGAACACGGCGGAAATATCCGTATTTTCCAGATTGTCCTCTCTGGACGTGACCGAATTTTCATCCGTATCGACGTGTCGAGACAGGGTCGCCTTGCACGGCACACCGTTGACATAAACCTCTGCGATGGCGCGATCATCGCCCATCATTTGCAGGATGAACAGTTCCTCGGCCAGACTCCCGGCGCGCTCCATGCGCAAGGCCATCGCATCCGTACTTTGCGAATTCAGGACGACAATGTCGGCCTCCGTTCCGGCATCCAGCGTGCCGATTTTGTCCTCAAGCCCCAGAACACAGGCGTTGCCGCGCGTAACCCAATGAAACGCCTGCAACGGGTGCAGCGATTGTCCTTGCAACTGAAGCACCTTGTACCCTTCGTTCAGTGTTTGCAGCATCGAATAGCTTGTGCCCGCGCCAACATCCGTGGCGATCCCGTTGGTGATGCCTTTTGCCCGCAAACCAGCGTTGTCAAACAGCCCGCTCCCCAAGAACAGGTTGGACGTCGGGCAAAAGACCGGGTGCGCGCCCGTTTCGACCAACGCATCGATCTCGCGCGGTTTGAGGTGAATGGAATGGCCAAGCAGCGCGTTTTCGCGCAACAGCCCATAGGACTGATAAACGTCGAGATAGTCACGCGCTTGCGGGTAGAGTTCGGCAGTAAAAGAAATCTCGTCATGGTTCTCCGACAGATGCGTCTGGATGTGACAGTCGGGATGCTCAGACGCGAGGGCCTGTGCCATCTCCATCTGTGCGGGAGAGGACGTGATCGCAAAGCGGGGTGTGATGACATAGCTGTTGCGCCCGGTCCCCTGCCACTGTTCGATCAGCGCCTTGGTGTCGTCATATCCAGACTGTGGCGTATCGCGCAGACCGTCCGGCGCATTCCGATCCATCAGGACCTTGCCCCCCAGCATCCGCATTCCCCGGCTCGAGGCTTCGGAAAAGAAAGCATCTGCCGAGGTTTTATGGACCGAGCAAAAGGCAACTGCAGATGTCGTGCCATGCGCGATCAACTGATCAAAAAACTTCGACGCCATCCGGGCGCTGTGATCCGGATCGGCATATCGGGTTTCTTCGGGAAAGGTGTAATTGTTCAGCCAATCCAGAAGTTGCGACCCCCAGGACGCGATCACCTGCACCTGTGGAAAGTGGATATGCGTGTCGATGAACCCGGCCATCATCAGATGTGGCCGGTGATCCGTAACCGGCGTCGATGGTGCGGCGCTGCGGAGCGCGTCAAATGTGCCGAGCCTCTGAATGGTCCCGTCCTTGATCAGCACTGCGCCATCTTCGAGGTACGTATAGGCACTGGCGTCATCACCATCGCGCGGTTCGCGATGAAACGTCAGCACACGTCCACGGAGCAATTTCTGGGTCATTCGTTGTCTCACCACATGCGAGGGGATGTCAGGGCGGCAGACCTGCCGCCCCCGTGTGCTTTACGCCTGTTGGGCAGGCGTATCATCATCGATCAAATCCGGTTCGTCCGGGACGATGATCCGATGCTCAAGATCCTCTTTCGGCGCAACGGCCGGATAAACATAGAGGAACGCGCCGATGATCAGATACCCGATGGTGATACCGTCCAATTGCGGCAATTGCAGCGTATTTGCATGAATAATGCCAACCGAAGACATCACCGCCGCAGCCAGAGCAAACCCACCAGCCATCTTGAACCGCCCGTCGATCACATCCGCCACGATGGCACCCCAGACCAGGCCAGTGATGATCGCACCCTGGCTCAGGGCGAGGTGGCCCTCGTAATATGCACCGTTCATCAGCAAGGCGGCTGTCAGATTTTCATCGCCCAGCGCAGGCAGTCCTTCGACGCCAGATGCGCTCAATGAATTCATCAGAGCCCCCCATTTGATCATCAGGAACGCGGAGATATGCGGTAAAATCGCAAAGGAGACGGCGGCCATGTGCAAAGGCTTCACGGCCCACGCCGTATTCGTGATCAGGCTGACCGATACAAAAACCAGGACGGGCGCAGCGGCGGCAATCGGAATGAGACCCGCAAAGAACGACAGGAACCCAAAGAACGCGGCGGCGGCGATCACCAGGGCAACGCCCACGATGTAACCCGCATGCGCGTCCATCCGTTTGTAGGCGGGATGGCCGATATATACGGTCGTCGGAAACGGCGAGCCAAAGAGCGCGCCGATCATCGTGCCTGCACCATCCGTGACCTGACACAAGCCCACCGGATAACTGTCGCCAGCGGCCTCGGCCGATTCCACGTTATTCATCGTTTCGATGAAGTTGTAGATTTGAACCGGGATCAAGACGAGGAACAACTCGGGGTTCGCGAAAAGGTACTGCACCCCGGCGATCAAATCGCCAAAATATGGAACGGGTGGATAGAAACCGATGCCGCTGACGTCAAAGCTGGACTGGCCCAACACGATTGCGATGACTGTACCGGCACCGATCGCCACAAGGCCCGCTGGCAGGTTACCGGGCAACCGGAACCGCCCGATCAATCCCCAAAGGATGAACAAAAGCGACGTGAAACCGATGATCGGATGCTCGAAGATCTGCGCCAACGGGACGGATCCGATAAACACCAATGCGATCCCGCACAACGTACCCAACATCCCGGCCCGTGGCGTAATCCGTTTGAGATACGGCCCGACGATGGCACCCAGCGCCGCCACGATACCGCCGATGAAGCCCGCGCCAATGCCGACCTGCCAGGCCAGCAGCGGGTCTTGTGTGGCCCAATAGATCGGCCCGATCACGCCGAACAGGTAAACGAACATCACAGGTGTCGAGATACCGTATGGCAAGGCCGTAACGTCCTTGCCCTGCTTGTTCGCAGCCCATTTGGCGAGGTAGGTATAGACGGCAACCCCTGCCAGGATGGCAATGGCGGCCCCCGGAACGATACGTCCGAACACGATCTCGGTCGGCATTTGAAATACAAACTGGCAAACCCCGGTCAGGATCAGCAAATTGACAAGGTTGTCGGTAAACAGCGCCCAAAACGCGCTGAAATCGCTGCGTGTGAACAGCTTGTAGCTATAGGTTCTACCGTCCATGACGGTCTCCTCTTCTGATGTGACCGGCCTTCGACCTTTTGCGTCAGGCGGAAATTCCTTTCCGGTCATGTTGGCGGCCCGGCTTGGGCGCTTTGTTTGCCCGGTGAAGGGCATTTGCGGCAGTTTCAGAGGTCAATTCAGCCATCACTTCAGCCACCACGAAGGAGGCAATGACGCTGGGCCGCTTGTCACGGCTGCCGCTCGCCCCGATGGGACAATTCAGATGTTCGATGGAGTGGTGATCGCAATTGGCACGCACCCAATTGCGGAACTTGATCCGCTTGGTCGCGGATCCGATCATCCCGACATAGGCCGCATCACCGCGCTCCAACGCAGCCGACGCGAGCAGGAAGTCCAAACCATGATCGTGGGTCAAAACGATAAAGGCGCTGCCTGCCGGAGCATTTGCAATATCGACTTCGGGCATTGCACTGAGCCGCAGTTCGACATCCGCATGGCACAGGGATAATTCCTCGGGTCGCGTATCGACAAGGACGCTGCGCACCGGCAGGTGCTGCAATTGGATGGCCAGCGCCCGTCCGACATGACCGGCCCCCAGAATATACACGTGGGGCAGTGCATCGTCCTGGTCATGCGCCCGGACTGTGGCCGCGCGCCGGTCAGACCCGCGCATCCGCGACAGGCCAATCTCGACCCGCCCGCCACAGCATTGTCCAATCTCCGGGCCCAGCGGAATATCCAGATCCCTGTTCAAGGCGCCATCCCGAAGCATCTCGCGTGCCGCTTCGATCGCCATGTGCTCCAGCTGACCACCGCCAATCGTGCCCAAGAGCGACGTCTCGGATACGAACATTTCCGTGCCCGCGTTGCGGGGCGACGACCCGCGCACGCGGGTCAGGGCGATGCGGATCACCGATGTGTGGGCGTCCAGAAATCGGACCAGATTGTCGGACATGGATGCCATGACCTACGCCTCCGCCTTCATCCGCGTGACAGCCATCAATACCCGTTCCGGTGTCGCCGGGGCGTCAAGGCGGGGGCAAATCCGATAATCGGCAACCGACGCCACCGCCATCGACAAGGCCTCGAACACCGAAATACCCAGCATGAACGGCGGTTCGCCCACCGCTTTGGAGCGTTTGATCGTCAATTCCCGGTTCTCGGACCAATCCGCCAATTTCACATTGAAGATGCGCGGCCTGTCGGAAGCGAGCGGGATCTTGTAGGTCGACGGTGCATGGGTCCGTAACTGCCCCGCATCGTCCCACCAAAGTTCTTCTGTGGTCAACCACCCCATACCCTGAATGAACGCGCCCTCGACCTGACCCTTGTCCAAGGCCGGGTTCAGCGACCGTCCCACATCGTGCAGGATATCCGTCCCCTCGACCCGGTACTCCCCCGTCAATGTATCAATCGTCACCTCGGAGCATGCGGCTCCGTATGCGAAATAATAGAACGGACGCCCCTGCCCTTTGCTGCGGTCCCAATGGATCTTCGGTGTCTTGTAGAACCCCGCGGCCGAGAGTTGGACACGCGCCATGTAGGCCTCTTTGACAAAGGCGTTAAAGGTCATCACATGTTCGCCGACATGGACTTCATTGGGATGGAAGGTCACCGCCTGCGGTGTCACGGCCCATTTTTCAGCCGCGAACGCCACCAGCCGTTCCTTGATCTGCTCAACGGCGTTCAGAGCCGCCATGCCATTCAGATCCGTCCCGCTGGAGGCCGCCGTTGCTGACGTGTTCGGCACCTTTTCAGTGGTGGTCTTGGTAATCTTGATCCGCTCGAAATCAACCTGAAACGCCTCGGCCACAATCTGCGCGATTTTGGTGTTCAGACCCTGACCCATCTCGGTGCCGCCATGGTTCAGATGGATGGAGCCGTCGTTATAGACGTGCACCAAGGCACCCGCCTGATTGTACCAGGTGGCCGTGAAGGAAATCCCGAATTTGACCGGGGTCAGCGCGATCCCCTTTTTGAGAACCGGAGACGCTGCATTGAACGCAATGATGTCCTGACGTCGTTTGCGGTATTCGGCCGTTTCTTCCAACTCTCCGACCAGACGCTCCAGTATGTTGTCATCAACTTGCTGGTGATACGGCGTCACATCACGGCCCGCGCCGCCATAAAAGTTGGCCTTGCGCACATCAAGCGGGTCTTGCCCAGTGGCAAAGGCAATCTCTTCGATCATCCGTTCGGCAACAATCACGCCTTGAGGGCCGCCAAAACCGCGAAATGCCGTGTTGGACACGGTGTTGGTTTTCATCGGACGGCTTGTCAGGCGAACATTGGGATAGAAATACGCATTGTCCGCATGAAACAAAGCCCTGTCCGTAACTGGCCCGGACAGGTCCGACGAGAACCCGCAACGCGCGGCAAAGATACCGTCAACGGCTTCGATCCGCCCTGCGTCGTCAAAAGCCACATCGTAATCGACGACAAAATCATGGCGTTTGCCCGTCGCGGTCATGTCCTGATCACGATCCGGGCGAATTTTGACGGCCCGCTTCCACTTTTTTGCAGCAATCGCCGCAACCGCACAGAACAGGTTCATCTGGCTTTCCTTGCCACCAAACCCGCCGCCCATGCGCCGCACATTCACAACGACCGCATTGGACGGCACACCCAGAACGTGGGCCACCATATGCTGCGCTTCAGAGGGGTGCTGGGTCGAGCAATGCACAACAACTTCGTCATCTTCACCTGGAATCGCAAAGGCGATGTGTCCTTCGAGATACATGTGATCCTGTCCGCCAATGGCCATCCGCCCTTGAATGCGGTTCTGCGCTGCCGCGAATGCCGGATCAATCTCTCCGCGTTCCAGTTTCAACGGAGCCGTCACATTGGGATAGCCAGCCTCTTGCGCGGCGATCGGATCAAGCGCGTGCGGCAGTACTTCGCAATCAACTTTGGCCAGTTCTGCAGCGCGGCGGGCGGCGTCTCGGGTTTCGGCGATGACCGCAAACAACGGTTGGCCGTAAAACTGGATCGTCTCGGTCGGGAACACAGGTTCGTCGTTCAGGCCGGTGGGGCTGATGTCATTGACACCGGGAATATCCTCGGCGGTCAGCACTCCGATGACGCCCGGCGCGGCCAGTACATCCGTCAAATCCAGACCGTTCAGGGTGGCATGCGCAACATTTGAAACCCCAAGGTAGGCGTGCAAGGTGCCTTCGGGTTGGGCGATGTCATCGGTGTAATCGGCCTGACCCGTCACATGTTTGATCGCACTGTCATGAATACGGTCGGTATGGGCGGAACCGGTGATGGAAACGTTGTCTTTCATCGTATCATCTCCTGTTTCAGGCCGAAGCCAGTTGAATGGGGGCCGTGGTTTCAGCGTCGTGTTCAAGATAGAAACGGCGCAGCAGGTTCTGGGCGGACAGCATCCGATACTCGGATGAGGCGCGCCAATCGCTCAGCGGTTTGAAATCCGTCGGCAAGGCGTCGGCGGCGTTCTCAAAGCTTGCCTCTGACCAGGAATGGCCAATGAGCGCGCGTTCGGCCGCCGACGCCCGTTTCGGGGTCGCAGCCATCCCACCGAAGGCGATGCGGCATCCGGTGATCGTGCCGTCTGTGACGGTCACATTGATCCCGACTGCGACGGACGAAATATCTTCATCCCGTCGTTTGGAAATCTTGTATACCGCGTTCAGGTCGTTGGCACCGGGCAGAGGCACACGGACGCTTTCGACAAACTCGCCGGCTACCCGATCCTGCTTGCCATAATCGATAAAGAAATCTTCGAGCAGAAGAACGCGGCGATCCGTACCGCGTCGCAAAGTGATCTCGGCGCCTAGCGCGATCAGCACCGGCGGCGTGTCTCCGATGGGCGATCCGTTGGCGATGTTGCCACCCACGGTACCCATATTGCGCACCTGCCACCCTGCGATCCGGTCCCAATAGGACGAAAGATGCGGCAGATGTTCGGACAGGCTTTGCTGGCAGTCGGTATAACTTGCCCCGGCACCCATCAGCAGCGCACCGTCTTTTGCTTCGACCGTTTTCAGATCATTGAGATGGCCAGTAAAAATCGCCGGGCCGATATTGCGCAGGAACTTGGTGACCCATAGGCCGACATCCGTCGCTCCGGCAACAATTGTCGCGCCGGGATATTCCAGCAGGCAATCTGCCAGATCGTCCACATCAGTTGGCAAGATGCTCAGGTTGTCTGGCGGCCCTGAAACGACCCGTTGTCCGCTCCGCAAGGCTTGCAGGCGCCCGGTAATCGCGGACCTTTCCGTATTGAGATAATCTGCGGCGGGCGATCCATACCGACTGACCGCGACGGCGGCCTTGATGATTGGGTCATATCCGGTGCAGCGACACAGGTTGCCCTGCAAGGCGCTTTCCACCTGCGCTTCGGTTGGTTCCGGCACTTCCATCCAGAGCGCATAAAGCGACATGACGAAACCGGGCGTGCAGAAGCCGCATTGGCTGCCGTGATGGTCCACCATTGCCTGTTGAACCGGGTGCAATCGCCCTTCCGGCCCAGAGAGATGTTCGATCGTCACCACGTGGCAGCCATCCACGGATGCCAGAAACCGTATGCATGCGTTGACGGGCGTGTAGACCAAACCGGCGTCCGACAAATGGCCGACCAGCACGGTACAGGCACCGCAATCGCCTTCTGCGCAACCTTCCTTCGTGCCCGTCAATCGACGTTCAATGCGTAGAAAATCGAGAAGGGTTTGATCCGCGCCGACAGCCCCAAGTGAGGTGTCTTTGCCGTTCAGCAAAAATCGAATGTCTGTGCGGTGTGTCATGGTTTGTTCCCTCTTGTCCCGGATGGAAGGACGATCAGCCTAGTTTGATCTTATGGGAAGTCATTGCATTAACAAATGGCCATTATCGGCAAATACTTTCAACAGTACGTTGATAATGAACCGTACAGATGCAAAGTTAATCCGACCCGACCAAAAGGTGAGCATGTCCTATATCGAGAGTCTGCGCGTATTTGTCCGCGTCTTGGAACTTGGCAGCATCACGTCTGGCGGGCGCGACCTCAGACTGACGCCCGCGGTCGCCAGCAAACGCATCAAAGAGCTTGAAAAGAAGCTGGGCGTGCGTTTGTTCAACAGGACGACCCGGTCGATCACACCGACGGAAGTTGGTCTGGTCTTCTACGACGAGGCAAGGGGCATCTTGCTCGCGCTGGACACAGCCGAGGCCAAGGTCGCCAATTTTTCAGCCAAACCGCGCGGCGCGATCCGTGTCACGGCCCCCCTTGGTGTCGGGCGCAGGATTGTCGCGCCCATGGTCCCCGATTTTGTCGACGCTTATCCGGAAACACAGGTGCGCATGCGCCTGTCCGACCGCAAGGTGGATATCCTCGCAGATGGTCTGGACGTGGCCTTTTTCATCGGCGAGCCGAGCGATTCCAATATGAAACTGCGCAAAATTGCGGATTGCGCGCGCGTGCTCTGTGCCGCGCCTGCGTATTTATCCGAATTTGGCGTGCCTGAAGTGACCGAAGACCTTCTGGATTCGACTCATAACTGCCTGCTCCTGCGCTATCCGCGGTCGCCGGAATATTTCTGGACGTTGCAAACGGACATGGGTCCGCGGAAACTTGAAGTGAGCGGGAAATACGACGCCGACGACGGGGATGTCTTGACAGATTGGGCGTTGGCGGGGCGCGGTATCGTCAACAAACCGCGTTTCGACGTTGCAGAACATCTGACCAGCGGGCGCCTCGTCGAAGTCTTGCCGAACGCGCCACCCCAGCCGACGATCTTTGGATGTTTGTATCCACACAAGAGATTGCAGGACCCGAAGGTGCGCCTTTTCGTCGACCATATCGCTTCTCGCAGCAAGGCGATATTTGCCTGACAGTCACCAAACCGGCCGCACCTAACAGGTTGAGCGTATGACCAGATCCGAAGAACAACACTGGTTCTCCTGCACCATTTCAGGCGAAATGATGGACTGCACCAACGCCGCGCCGCCGAGCGTTCCGATCATCTTGGCGGGTATACGGATCGTCGTGATGGCCGGTTCGACCTCTTTGGAGCCTTTGAAATCCCCGACCCCGGTGACGGCAATGTCTTCGGGCACCTTCAACCCCAAGGATTGCGCCGCATAGATCGCGCCGAGGGCAAGAATGTCATTGCCGCAAACGATCACATCCGGCCTGGCTTGGGATGTGAGATACTCAATCACGACCTTCTTGGCGGAAGAAATGCTGTAGAACGTTTCCAGTCGGTCCACCGGATCAGGGGCAGCACCCCTTTGCTGCAGCATTTGCATGACGCCATCCGCCCGAGAGGTCGCACGGTCATTCCCGTCCAACGGCGGAAACAGCGTCGCAATCTTGCTATGACCCCGATCCAACACATGCCGCGCGATTTTACAGCCCGCCTCATGGTTGTCCGCCCCAACGCAAATCAACCGCGAAGTTGGCGCATAATTCCAAAGCGAAACGGTCGGGATTCTCTGGCTTTCGATCAGGTTGTACACCTCTTCGGAGTGGTGCAGGCCAACAACGGCCACACCATCAACCCGATGCTCCAGAAACTTGCGCAATACGTCATATTCCTGTGCGTCGTCATAGTTGTGCGTACCAAGCAGGATCGTGAACCCGTGTGAGCCGACTTCGTCAGCAAAGGCCTGTATCATTTCCGCAAAGATCGTGTTGTCGATCGTCGGAACGACAAGGCCAATCGTCCCGCTGCGAATGCCATGAATGGTTTGCGCCGCACGATTGCGGATATAGCCGAGTTTTTTCACTGCCCTGTCGATCTTGCGACGAGTCGCCAGTTTCACCAGTTCAGGCCGATTGAAAAACCGCGATACGGTCGCCGGAGACACTTTTGCCGCGAGTGCGACAGCTACAATATCGGCTTTTTTGTTATTTTTATCAGACATCTATCTCGCAAAAATCAGAATTTTATGAAAACATTTGCAAAACTATTTTCATGATTTAGCCTGAGACGTCAATTGCAGTTCTGGGGGAGGATCTGGCGTTTGGAATTCGTAGGCTATCTTGGTGACGTCTTTTTGCCGTTCAATTTCCTGCTGCTGTTGCTGGGCACAATTGGCGGGCTGATCCTCGGTGCGACGCCTGGCCTTTCACCGACGATGGCTGTGGCCCTGCTTATTCCGTTCACGTTTCAACTGGCGCCAGCGCAGGGTCTTATCCTGCTGGGTGCTGCGTATACATCGACCGTCGCGGGCGGTGCCGTCAGTGCGATCTTGCTCAAGATCCCCGGCGCACCTGCGAATATCGCAACCACGCTCGATGGCCACACGATGGCGCAAAAGGGCCAAGGCGCAAAGGCGTTGCAACTCTCCTTTCTGGCCTCGGCGGTCGGGGGGATATTCGGCGTTCTGCTGCTGATTTTCCTGACACCAGTGCTTGCGAAATGGGCCTTGGCATTTGGCCCGTCACACTTGTTCTGGTTGGCCATCCTTGGGGTTACAGTGATCGGCACGCTGGATTCCAGCTCGGTGGTCAAAGGGTTGTTGTCCGGATGTATCGGCCTGTGGCTCGCCACTATCGGCTTTGATGACATCATGGGGGCGCAACGGTTCATCTTTCATCCGGCATTGGGCGGCGGGATCAACGTGATCCCCGCCTTGATCGGACTTTTTGCCATCCCGCAAGTCATCACGATGTTCGCAAAGGGCCGGGCCTCTACAGCCGCCGAGGTTATCGTGGTCCAGAAAAGCCCGATCAAGGAAGCCATTGCCGAGGTATTCAAGCGCAAGCGTGCATTGGCCATCGGCACAGGCGTGGGGAGTATCATTGGCCTCATCCCCGGCGTGGGCGGGCAGATCGCGGGCCTTGTCGCTTACGATCAATCCAAGAAGTTCAGCCCCGAAGCCGAGAAGTTCGGCACCGGCCATAGCGAGGGCGTGATTGCAGCCGAAGCCGCAAACAACGCGATGGTCGGCCCGTCACTGGTGCCCCTGCTGACGCTGTCGATCCCCGGATCGCCAACGGCCGCCGTTTTGCTGGGTGGCCTCCTGATCCATGGAATTTTCCCGGGGTCTGACCTCTTTGACAACCACCCGGATGTGGCGTGGACCTTTATCAACTCAATGCTGATCGGTCAGGTTTTGATGTGCATCTTTGGGCTTTATGTGGCGGGGCTTGCTGCCAGCGTTGCGCGCGTTCCCCACTCGGTCATGGCGGCTGTGGTTCTGGGGTTGGCGGTTTTCGGCAGCTATTCAGTGCAGAATTCGATGGGCGACGTCTATGTCATGGCGACGCTGGGCGTGGGGATGTACTTCCTTGAACGGTTCGGATTTTCCGCCGCACCTCTGGTGCTTGGCCTGATCCTTGGCCCGATTGCCGAGGCGAACTTCATCCAAGGCTCGATGATCGCAAACGCAACCTCCAGCATCACAAGCTACTTCTTTACCGGCCCGCTGAACCTGACGCTGATCGCGATCGTGGTCGCCTCTGTCGGCTATTCCTTCTGGATGGAGCTTCGCAGCCGCCGCTACACCTCGAAAGAGGAGATCATGGGATGAACGATCTGCCCCGCAACCAGCATATTATCGCGTCAGGCGTCGTCGCCGCCGTTGGCATCTGGGTCACCTATGTCAGCTATACGCAAGAGCCTGCCGCCGCATTCCTGTTTCCACGCATGATCTCGACCGTCTTTGTCGTCCTTGCGCTCTGGACGTTCGGCAAAGCGGTGATGGGCCGCAGCAAGGTCGGCGCGGGCCTGTCAGCCGCAGCCATGAAGAACATCGCGCCGGGGCTGATCGTCGCCCTGATCTATATCTTCTGGGCGGCCCGGGGGCTTGGCTTCTACACGGCCTCAACGATCACATTCTTCATACTGCTCAGTCTTTACGATCCCGCACCGCATGCTGAACTGCGCTCGTGGATCAAACGCATTATCATCACCGCTGGATTTCTGGCGGTGATGTACGCCCTCTTCGCGGGCCTTTTGAACGTCTACACCCCGCGAGAGATATTTTTCTGAATCGCAAGAGCGGCAGATCAAACCCAAGGGAGGAACTACAATGAAAAAATGGATCGCAGGGGCCGCCACGGCCCTCATGACACTGACCGGAGCAGCCTTCGCGGAAGGGCATGGCGATTACCCGGATCGTCCCATCATGCTGATGGTCAGCTATGGCGCGGGCGGCGCCACGGATTTTCAGGCGCGCATCGTGACCATGACCGCCGGAAACGAAGACGCGTTGGGTGTGCCCATCGCCATCATCAACAAACCGGGAGCGGGTGGCCGCGTCGGCTGGAACTGGCTTGCGTCCCAAGCCGAAGCGGACGGGTATACGCTGGGGGCCTACAACATTCCGCACTTCATCGCGCAATCGATCGAGGGCGGCGTGAGCTATACTGCCGACAGCTTTGAGCCCATTGCGAACTGGGGGGCGGACCCCGCCGTGTTTGTCGTAGCCGCTGACAGCCCTTTCAACTCGATGCAGGATGTCGTGGATTATGCCAAGGAAAATCCCGGCGGGCTGACATTTTCCGGCGCTGGTCTGTTTGTCGGGCATCACATCGCTGCGTTACAGTTGGAAAAAGCGGCGGGTGTCAAACTGGCCTATATCCCCAGCAATGCGGGTGGTGCAGGCGCGATGAAATCAGTCATCGCTGGCGAAGTTCTGGGCGGGGTGAACAACCTGTCGGACGCCTTCCGGGCGCGCGAAGCGGGCAACGTCAAGGTCCTCGGGGTCTTTGATCTGGAGCGCAACAGCTTCATGGAAGACGTACCGACGATGGCCGAACAGGGCTTTGACATCGACAACGCGTCCGTCAACTTCCGAGGGGTGATGGTGCCCAAGGGAACACCGCAGCCCGTGATCGACCACTTGGCAGCCGTTGTGCCGACGATGTTCGAAAACAGCAGCGTTCAGGGCAAAATGTCAGCCGGTGGCAGCCCGATGCACGTCATGACCCGCGAAGAGGTTCAGGAAATGTGGACGGCCCGTCAAGCGACGCTTCAAGAGCTGCTTGCTGGCCTGTGAAGTCTGACGAAGGGGCGCGACGTTGCGCCCCTTCACCAACCAAAGGATGCACGAAATGACCACAACAGACCCGATCCAGCATGTAGAGGATATGGTTGCCCGTGCGCGCGCCGCCCAACTGCGGTTCGAGGCAAATGGCAGTCAGGCACTGTACGATCGGGCAGCGGCGGCAGCCGCCTGGGCCATCATGGAACCGTCCCGCAACGAAGCATTGGCCAGGCTTGCGGTCGAAACGACCGGGCTGGGCAATGTTGCCGACAAGATCATCAAGAACCATCGCAAGACCCTGGGTCTGATGCGCGATATCCAGCAGGCCAAGACATACGGCGTGATCAGTGATGACCCGGAAACCGGCCTCACGAAAATTGCGCGGCCCATCGGCGTGATCGGTGCGGTTGTTCCGTCCACGAACCCCGGCGCCACGCCGGCCAACAACATCATCAACGCGCTGAAATGCGGCAACGCCATTGCCGTATCGCCGTCCCCGAAAGGTGTACCGACCTGTGAGGCTTTGCTGGGATACATTCACGCCGAGTTCGACAAATCCGGGATTGACCGCGATCTGGTGCAGATGATCCCCGGTCGCGGCTCCAAGGAAACAACGCAACGGCTGCTCGAAATCTCGGATATGATCGTCGTGACCGGCAGCCAGAACAACGTGCGCCGCGCCTATACGTCGGGCACGCCGGCGCTGGCCGTCGGGGCCGGCAACGTGACCGTTATCGTCGATGAAACCGCCGATCTGACAGCGGCGGCCCAGAAAATCGCAGCTTCCAAGACATTCGACAACGCAACGTCCTGTTCGTCAGAGAATGCGATTGTGGTGATCGACGCGGTTTATGACGCCTTTGTCGCCGAGATGGCCGAGGCCGGGGGCGCGCTGATCACGGATGACACCCGCATCATCGAAAAGCTATGGGTGAAGGGCCACCTCAACCCCCGCGCCATCGCGCAAGATGCAGACAAGTTGATTGCGGCGCTTGGCCTCACAGGAGAAGTGCCGGAAGACACGCAATTCATCGCAGTGGAGACGACCGGCATCGGTCCGGATCATCCGCTGTCCGGTGAAAAACTAAGTCGCGTTTTGACAGTATACCGCGCCACTGATTTCGACGATGCGGTCGACATCACACGCAAGGTGCAGTTGTTTCAGGGGGCGGGCCATTCCGTCGGCATTCACTCCACAGACACAACCCGCCCGATGACGCTGGCACAGGCCATCCCGACCAGCCGCGTCATCGTCAATCAGGCGCACACATTTGCCACGGGCGGTGCGTTTACCAATGGCATGCCCTTCTCGCTCTCCATGGGATGTGGGTCCTGGGGCGGCAACTCGATCGACGACAATCTGCATTGGAGACACTTCATGCAAACAACCAAGATCGTGCGCGAAATCCCAGCGCGCGAACCCAAGGTCGAGGACATCTTCAAGGACTACTGGGCGGAGACCGGCGGATGATCCTTGATCTGCAAAATCCACCGAGAGGCACAGTTCGAGACTGGATTGACCATCGCGCGGCCCAAGGTGGCGTCGCCATGGTCTTCCCCGAAACCGACGAGATGCTGGAGTGGGGCACATTGCGATCCGAGGCCATCGCAATCGCGAGGACACTCACTGCCGCAGGCGTGGCCAAAAGCGAAAGCGTCGCGATCGTCCATCCCAACGGTCCGGAGGGGATTACCGCGCTTTACGGGGTCCTGTATGGCGGCTTTCGCGCAACGATGATCAACCTCGCGGCTGGACGGGACGCCATCAACTATGCGCTGGGTCACAGCGGCGCGCGATTTGCCTTTGTGCACGAGAGCGCCGCCGATCTGTACCACTCTGCTGCACCGGATGGCTTGACGCTCGTATCCGGAACCGCCGAAACTGACATCGCCCTGCATGCTTTGGCAGCCGAAGATCATGCACTTTTGATGTACACATCAGGCACGACGGGAAAGCCGAAGGGTGTCGTTCATACCCATGCCAGCCTTTTGGCGGGCGGATGGACCACGACAATCGCCCACGCGCTGACACCCGACGATCGCGGATTTTGCGTCTTGCCGCTGTATCATATCAACGGGCTTTGCGTCTCCTTGATGGGATCGCTCGTCTCAGGCGGATCGCTTGCGGTTGTATCCCGTTTTTCGGCCAGCCAATTCTGGCATCAGGCTGAGCGCGCGCACGTCACGTGGTTTTCAGTTGTCCCAACGATCATCAGTCACCTGCTGCACAGTGCGGAAAACCCGGATCCGGATTGTATCGAACGGTTGCGCTTTGGCCGCTCCGCGTCGTCCGCGCTGGCCGTCGAGACGCAGCGCACCTTCGAGAACCGCTTTGGCGTTCCCATCATCGAAACCATGGGGCTGACCGAAACCGCGGCCCAGATCCTGTCGAACCCCTTGCCACCCGGTCTGCGCAAAATCGGCTCGCCGGGGCTTGGCTATGGTAATCAGGTCTGCATCCTCGCCCCGGACCAAAGCGAATGCGCGCGCAACACAGAAGGTGAGATCGCGGTCAAAGGCCCGAATGTGATGTTGGAGTATCTGAACAACCCAGAAGCCACCGCCGCGACGTTTACCGGCGATTGGCTGCGCACCGGTGATTTGGGCAAGATGGACGATGACGGCTACGTCTATGTCACGGGCCGGATCAAGGAATTGATCATCAAGGGCGGCGAAAACATCGCCCCACGCGAAATCGACGAAGCCCTCTATTCCCATCCCGATATCATAGAGGCCGCCGCCTTCGCCCGCCCCTGCGCCACCTATGGCGAGCGGGTCGAAGCCGCCGTTCGTGTGGCAGAGGGCTCAACGCTTCAAGAAAGCGATTTGATCGAGGCCTGCCGAGAACGACTGGGCGCGTTCAAATCTCCGGATGCGATTTTCTTTCTGGACGAGTTGCCCAAAGGCCCGTCGGGGAAAATTCAGCGCCTCAAACTGGCCGAAGCTCTCAAGGGCTAGGCGCGGGGGTCACGAAAAAACCCGTCATTCACGCCTCACGTCACCACCCGACAGGTCAGATTGATCCGCCCGCCCTTTGGCAACAGCGACGACGACCCGAACCTGATCCGATCCACCCCGTGATAGGTCAGGCGCGCCGCACCGCCCATCACCACCACATCACCGGACTCGAGCCAGAGCGATTCCGTCTTGCCGCCCCGTGTCTTGTTTCCAATACGGAAAAGACCCGCATCACCCAGAGACACCGACAAAACCGGCCACGAAAAATCCGCCTCGTCGCGATCCTGGTGCATGCCCATGCGCGCGCCTTCCCCGTAATAGTTGATCAAGCAGCAATCGGGCGCACGCTCCAGTCCGGTCAGATCATGCCATAACGCCAAAACGGCGGCCGGAATTGGGGGCCATTTCGTACCATGCGGATGGGTCGGGGCATAACGATACCCCGTTTTGTCCGCATACCACCCGACCGTGCCGGCAGACGTCATATGGACCGACATCGGTTTGCCATAGGGCGTCTGTGGCGAAAACATCGGTGCTTGCGATGCAACAGCGCGTACATCTTCGACCAAAGAAATTTGTGCCCTGACATCCAAATATTCCTTGTAGATGTCAAAACCCCTTATTTTTGCCCGCATTTTCGATAACCTTGGCGAATATGTGCAAATTTGCTGTTTTGGACTCCGCTACAGTGGTTGCAGCGTCAAATGACCCTCCTTATATACGGCCCAGCGCGCAGGGAAACTTGCGCATTTCATTGCGTGGCGTCGATGCCGAAACGGGTCGCCGCCTCGTGTCATCGCCTTGAACGAACATGAGGGATCGAAAACATGGCCAAAGTAATTGGTATTGACCTAGGAACGACAAACAGCTGCGTCGCAATCATGGATGGCAGCCAACCCCGCGTTATCGAAAACGCAGAAGGCGCACGTACGACACCGTCGATCGTCGCATTTACCGAAGGCGAACGCCTGGTCGGGCAACCCGCCAAACGGCAGGCCGTCACAAACCCCGACAACACCATTTTTGGTGTGAAGCGTCTGATCGGTCGTCGCAACGACGACCCGGATCTGGCGAAAGACAAGAAAAACCTGCCATTCAACGTCATCGACGGCGGCAACGGCGACGCGTGGGTCGAAGCGCGCGGCGAAAAATATTCTCCCAGCCAGATTTCTGCCTTCATCCTCGGCAAGATGAAAGAGACAGCGGAAAGCTATCTTGGCGAAGACGTGACCCAGGCGGTCATCACCGTCCCCGCCTATTTCAACGATGCCCAGCGTCAGGCCACCAAAGATGCGGGCAAAATTGCCGGTCTGGAAGTGCTGCGGATCATCAACGAACCGACAGCCGCTGCCTTGGCGTACGGTCTCGACAAAGAGAACACCCAAACCATTGCAGTCTATGACCTTGGCGGCGGTACCTTTGACGTAACCATCCTCGAAATTGACGATGGCCTGTTCGAAGTGAAATCGACCAACGGCGACACCTTCCTGGGTGGCGAAGACTTCGACATGCGCATCGTGAACTACCTCGCGGAGCAGTTCAAAAAAGAGCATGGCGTTGACCTGACCCAAGACAAGATGGCCCTGCAGCGCCTCAAGGAAGCGGCGGAAAAAGCCAAGATCGAATTGTCATCGGCCAATCAGACCGAAATCAACCAGCCGTTCATCTCGATGGGCTCGAACGGCCAGCCGCTGCACATGGTGCTGAAACTGACCCGCGCCAAGCTGGAACAGTTGGTTGGGGATCTGATCAAGGCATCAATGAAACCTTGTGCCGCCGCTCTGAAAGACGCCGGTCTCTCCGCCTCCGACATCGACGAAGTTGTTTTGGTCGGTGGTATGACACGGATGCCCAAAGTGGTCGAAGAAGTGACCAAGTTCTTTGGCAAAGAGCCGCACAAGGGTGTGAACCCTGACGAAGTGGTTGCCATGGGTGCCGCCATTCAGGCCGGCGTTCTGCAAGGTGACGTCAAGGACGTTGTCCTTCTCGACGTGACACCATTGTCGATGGGTATCGAAACTCTCGGCGGTGTGTTCACACGTCTGATCGACCGGAACACCACGATCCCGACCAAGAAGTCGCAGATCTTCTCGACCGCCGAAGACAACCAGAGCGCCGTGACGATCCGGGTCTTCCAAGGCGAGCGCGAAATGGCTTCGGACAACAAGATTCTGGGCAACTTCAACCTGGAAAACATCCCGCCAGCTCCACGCGGCATGCCACAGATCGAGGTGACCTTTGACATTGATGCCAACGGCATCGTGTCGGTTGGCGCCAAGGACAAAGGCACCGGCAAAGAGCAGCAGATCACGATTCAGGCATCCGGCGGTTTGTCGGATGAGGACATCGACAAAATGGTCAAGGACGCCGAGGAAAATGCCGAGGCGGACAAAGAGCGTCGCGAGTTGATCGAATCGAAGAACCAGGCCGAAAGCCTCATCCACTCGACCGAAAAGTCGATGGAAGAGCATGCGGACAAGGTCGATCCGACAACGATCGAAGCCATTGAACTGGCGGTTGCCGCGCTCAAGGACGAGTTGGAAACAGACAACACCGACAAGATCAAGTCGGGCATCCAGAACGTCACGGAAGCAGCCATGAAACTGGGCGAAGCGATCTATAAATCAGCGCAGGAAGACGGCGACGCAGAGCCGACAGCCGCTGATGAACCAGGCTCGCGCGATGACGACATCGTAGACGCCGAGTTCGAAGATCTGGACAACGACAAGCGCGCTTAATCTTGCGCGCCAGGGAACCAATCACGGGGCCGGTCCACATCGGGCCGGCCTCAGACGTTCCAGCAAAGGATATGATCCATGGCAAAACGTGACTACTACGAGGTGCTTGGCGTCTCAAAAGGGGCAAGCGCCGACGAGATCAAAAAAGGCTACCGTGCAAAGGCCAAGGAACTGCACCCGGACCGGAATGCAGACAATCCAAACGCGGAATCCCAATTCAAGGAAGCCAACGAAGCCTACGACGTCCTGAAGGACGGCGACAAAAAGGCGGCCTATGACCGCTTTGGCCATGCCGCCTTCGAGGGCGGAATGGGTGGCGGACGTCCCGGCGGCGGCCAGCAAGGCGACTTTGGCTCCGCGTTCTCCGACGTCTTCGATGATTTGTTTGGCGACTTCATGGGTGGCCAACGCGGAGGTGGTGGACGACGCGCAGCGCGCGGATCTGATCTGCGCTACAATCTTCGGATCAACCTCGAAGACGCGTTCTCGGGCATGCAGAAGACCGTCAATGTACCGACATCCGTTGCCTGTGACGGCTGTAAAGGATCAGGCGCCGAGGGCGGATCCGAGCCGACCACATGCCCGACCTGTTCCGGCATGGGCAAGGTGCGCGCGCAGCAGGGCTTTTTCACAGTGGAACGGACCTGTCCCACATGCTCCGGCATGGGCCAGATCATCAAGAACCCGTGTAAAAGCTGCGGCGGCGCCGGTCGCGTAGAGAAAGATCGGTCGCTCAGCGTGAATATTCCGGCCGGGGTTGAAACCGGCACGCGCATTCGTCTTGCAGGCGAAGGCGAGGCGGGAATGCGGGGCGGACCGACAGGTGATCTCTACATTTTCATTGATGTGGCAGAGCATAAACTCTTTGAACGGGACGGCTCGAACCTCTTCTGTCGTGTCCCTGTGTCCATGGGGACCGCGGCACTGGGCGGGTCCATCGAAGTGCCGACGATTGACGGCGGACGCGGACGGGTTCAAATCCCGGCCGGGTCTCAATCAGGTCGGCAAATGCGACTGCGGTCCAAAGGTATGCCTGCCCTGCGTGGCGGTGGCTTGGGCGACATGTTCATCGAGCTTGCCGTAGAGACGCCAGTGAATTTGACAAGTCGTCAGAAAGAATTGCTGCGCGAATTCGAAGACCTCTCCGAAGAGAACAATCCTGAATCCTCCAGCTTCTTTTCGTCGGTCAAATCGTTCTGGGACGGCATGAAGGGCTGATGTAGCGATCAAGGACTACCGGTAGGGCGGGCTAAACCCCGCCTTACTTGGGCCCCGTAAGGCGGATTTTAATCCGCCACGCTTTCCTATATGCTCCGAGAATGCGCTTGACCTCAGGAACCACCACGTTGCGCCGTTTGCAGCCTGCTGACCTGTCGATCTTTCAAGCCTATCGCCAAGATCCAGACATTGCCCGCTATCAAGACTGGGAAGCGATGTCAGACGCGCGGGCCACCGGTTTTCTCACTCATATGGCCAGGATCACCCCATTGATGCGTCTCGGTCAGTGGGCGCAAGTGGCCGTCACACACACAGAGACTGACGTTTTGATCGGCGATATGGGTCTGTACCTTTCTGAGGACGGAACGGAAGCCGAAGTGGGCATCACCCTTGGCGCTGCGCAGCATGGACAAGGGCATGCCACCCGCGCTGTACGATTGGCATCACAGTTTCTTTTCGATGAAACTGAAATCGCACACATCAGGGCCTATGCGGATGTGCGCAATACACCATCGCGGGCCTTGATGAAACGCGCAGGTTTTACACAAACAGGCACCTCGACCACGGCTGGTGTTAAAGAAGCTGTGTTTCTCTTGAACCGCCCCTAGCGTCGACTGGCCGGACTCTAAAACATTTTGTCAGATCATTAACCCGGCGCTACCCAAAGGCACCCATGCTTTTCGCATGTCCCAATTCTCAGAACGTCCCCTTCCCTTTGACCTCGACGAAGCCGCGCCTGTTCTAATCCCAAAGGGTAAAACGCCATCTTACATGGCCGACCATCGCAAGCGTTTGCGCACCAGGTTTGTGCAGGGTGGCGCGCAGGCAATGCCCGACTACGAACTTCTCGAACTCATCCTGTTTCGGGCCATCCCGCGACAGGATGTGAAACCGTTGGCGCACAGCCTGATGGCTGCGTTCGGGGATTTTAACCGCGTGATCACGGCACCGGTGGAGCGGTTACGTGACTTCAAAGGTATCGGTGAGGCCGTCATCACCGAATTCAAAATCGTCGAAGCCGCGGCCCAGCGACTCGCGCGCTCGAAAGTTCTGAACAAACAGCTTATTTCAAGCTGGGATGCACTGATCGACTATTGCCACACGACCATGGCCCACCGCGAAACAGAGCAGTTCCGGGTGCTCTTTCTGGATCGCAAGAACGTATTGATCGCAGATGAGGAACAGGCCAAGGGCACCGTCGACCACGTACCCGTTTATCCCCGCGAAGTGGCGAAACGGGCGCTCGAACTGAACGCGTCGGCCCTCATCCTGGTGCACAACCACCCGTCGGGCGACCCAACGCCAAGTCAAGCCGACATCGACATGACCCGCCAGATGGAAGCGGCCTGCGCCGCGCTCGGCCTGACCTTGCACGACCATTTGATCGTCGGAAAATCGCGCGAGCTCAGCTTCAAATCCGAAGGATACCTCTAAAGCATTTTGCATTTAATCTGAGGCATATCCGGCGGCTTTGAGAAAGTTCCAGCATTCTACTGGTTCGTAGAGATCGCAGATGTCGCCAAGCGCTTCAAACAAGGCATCGTAGGTTCTGGCTCCGATGCGCCGCAGATGGGATTTGAGCTTTGAGAATGCCATTTCAATTGGATTGAGGTCCGGACTGTAAGCAGGCAGAAACAAGAACCAGCAGCCGCGCTTGCGCAGAACTTCGGCTGCGCGCGGACTTTTGTGGGTGGACAGATTGTCCAGGATCACAACGGTGCCGGGGTCGAGCACCGGAGCGAGTTGTGTTTCGATGTAGGTGTCGAATGCCGGGCCGTTCATCGCGCCTGTGATGACCCAAGGC
>NZ_JAIMIA010000048.1 GCF_019966495.1 Tateyamaria pelophila
GTCACCGGCAGGAAGGCACATGAGATCCTGCACTGGGTTCACCGCGTGTTCTCCAACCTGAAGCGATGGGCGAAAGGTGTGTTCCACGGCCTCAGGAAACGACATCTGCAACGCTACCTCGATGAGTTCGTGTTCCGCTGGAACCGGCGACGACACATGTGCAGTGCCTTCGACACGCTGCTCGGAATCGGTGTCCGTCTCGCGCCTGCAACCTATCGCGATTTCGTCGACCAGCGCGTCTGAAAGCCATCTGTCATCATAAAAGCTACGTTTTATGCGCCCAAGCTGCGCCGCAAATTGATCCGATCCGCGCCTCAAGCCACAATCATCAGCTCTGTCGCCTCAACATGTAGTCTTGCCGGAACAAAGGGGATAAGCCTTATCGCGATAAATTGTGCGTAAGGACACATCCATTTCATAGGCAAGCGACTGTGCCGTCACCGGCGGCGGCAAACGGCGGAGGCTTTGCATCAATTGAAAAAGGCGGTGTGTTCTGGTCATGTCGTACCATAGCAGATATACTGACAAAAATTGACAGCAAAATCCCTCACGCCGTCTCAATGAGCATCTGACAAGAAAACATCATGCTGACACGCAGGCCGGAGGCGGCGGGTCGCAAACGCACGTCTTGAGCGGATCGAACCGGATGTGCGGAAAGACGGTGCTCTTGGCGCTTACGTCAACCCCATCTCCACAGCCTGAGGCTAGCTACGGCTGCGCTTGACCTTGCGTTTTACCTTGTCGTTGCGGCGTTTCGCCTTGGTGGGTTTGCGGCGCGGGCTGCGACCTGCCGGGCTGCGCCGTCCTTTGGGCAAGGCTTCACCGTCCAACGCCAACAACTCCAGCGCAATGCCGCCTGTCACGGGCACAGCTTCGGCCAATCGGACGGTGGCCCGCTGGCCCAGACTGATGACCAATCCGGTATCCGACCCCATCAGCGTGTTGGCCTCCCGGTCAAAATGGAAGTATTCCGCCCCGATGGACCGCATCGGCACAAGTCCATCCGCGCCGCTGTCATCCAACTTGACGAAAATGCCGAATTTGGCGATCCCCGCCACCCGGCCTTCCATCTCGTCGCCCACCCGTTCGCTCAGATAAGCCGCAAGATAACGATCCGTCGTGTCCCGCTCCGCCACCATTGATCGGCGTTCGGTGTTGGAAATCTGCAAGCCTGTCTTGTCCAGGTCTTCGATATCCTGCGGCGACAGGCCGTCCTTGCCCCAACCATGGGCCGATATCAGAGCCCGGTGCACGATCAGGTCGGAATAGCGGCGAATGGGCGAGGTAAAATGTGCATAGCTTTGCAGCGCCAGGCCGAAATGGCCAAAATTCTGCGGGCTGTAATAGGCCTGCGTCATCGACCGCAGGGTCGAAATATTGATCAACTCCGCATCGTCGGTCCCTTCGGCCTGCGCCAACAAGCGGTTCAGGTGTTCCGTTTTCAATACCTGCCCCTTGGCCAGGTTCAACCCCGCCGCCTGCGCCGTTTCGCGCAGGCTGTCCAGCTTGTCGGGCGATGGTTCCTCGTGCACCCGGAAGAGCAGCGGCGACGCCTTGGCAATCAGCGTCTCGGCGGCGGCCACATTGGCCAGCACCATGAACTCTTCGATCAGGCGGTGCGCGTCCAGGCGATCCTTGAAACTGACGGACCGGACGGTACCATCGTCATCCAGCACAATCTGCCGCTCCGGCAGGTTCAGCTCCAGCGGCTGGCGGGCACGGCGGGCCTCGACCAAAGCGGCAAAAGCGGCGTAAAGTGGCTTCAGAACGAGCTCCAGCAACGGCCCCGTACGCTCATTCGGTGCACCATCAACCGCCGCCTGCACCTCTTCATAGTTCAGCGACGCGGGCGACCGCATCAACGCGCGATGAAACGAATGGTCGATCTTTTCGCCCTTTGCATTGATCTGCATCCGTACCGCGATACAGGCGCGGGGCACCCCTTCGTGCAGCGAACACAGGTCGCCCGACAGCCGGTCCGGCAGCATCGGTACAACGCGATCCGGGAAGTAACTGGAATTTCCCCGTTTCTTCGCCTCTCGGTCCAGCGCAGAGCCGGGCGTGACATAGGCCGCAACATCCGCAATCGCGACCCAAATGACATGGCCGCCCTTGTTCCTGGGGTCTTCGTCAGCATGGGCATAGCACGCATCGTCATGGTCCCGCGCGTCCCAAGGATCGATCGTGATCAAAGGCATCTCGCGAAAATCCTCGCGGCCTTTCAGGCCGACGGGCTTTTTGCGGTCAGCCTCGGCCACCACATCATCGGGAAAGCTGTCAGGAATGCCATGCTCATGGATCGCGATCAGCGACACGGCCTTTGGGGCCGACGGGTCACCCAACCGGTTCACGACACGGGCGCGGGGCAGGCCCATGCGGGACTTCGGGCCCGCCTGTTCGACCTCGACCAACTCTCCGTCTTTGGCCCCGTGTGTGGCATCGGCGGCCACGATCCACTCCCGATCGCTGCCCTTGTCGACGGGCATCACCCGCCCGCCCTCGGCCCCGACGCGGAACACGCCCAGCGCCCGGCGCGGATTGGTGCCAATCCGGCGGATCAGGCGGGCCTCGTAATGATAATCCTGATCTTTCACCAAGGTCAGGCGGGCCAAAATCCGGTCCCCCGCGCCCAGCGCCGGATCAGAGGCGCGTGGGATCACCAGCACCCGTGGCTCTACCCCGGTGCCGTGCCACTCCATCGGCTTGGCAAAGAGATCACCATCGTCGTCGGGCGCAAGCACCTGCAAGACACTGACCGGCGGCAGCCGATCCGGGTCCTGATAGGTCTTTTTACGTTTCTCCAGATGGCCTTCGTCCGCCAACTCCCTGAGCAGGCGTTTCAGGTCGATCCGGGCAGCCCCTTTGATGCCAAAGGCCTTGGCAATGTCGCGTTTGGCGGTGAGGGTCGGATTGGCGGAAATCCAGTCGAGGATTTCGGGCTTTGATGGGATACGGGTCATGAACTTCAGGTAGCACGCAGGTGGCGGGGCGTCATGGCAAATCGTGCACTGTATCGACATCCACGAGCGTTTGAACGTAAGCAATGCGTGCCCCGCCCAATGCCGCAACGCTGTCAGCCAGCGCGTGTCGCGTGGACCACCGAACTCCCCCCAGCATGCCGGGGCGGCACCGGACGCCACGTTTCGCCCCGATCAGCCAATATCCCCCGTCCGGGGCAGGCCCAAACACCACGTCATTGTCTCCGAGTACCGCAAAGGCCTCCCCAACACGCGCCCGTGTGATCCCCGGCACATCCGCACCGATCACACAAACCGGCCCACCCGCCTTGCGCATCATCCGCAGCATACGATCCCCGAGTGTCCCGCTTCCTTGGGGCCAGCGTGCAAACTGACCCGGCCAGACCCGTGATTGCGTCCCTGCCACGTCAGGCGCCACCGCCAGCACGACATCCCAGCGCGGATCACATATCCGGCGCAGCAGCCCGCGCACCTGGTGGCGGAACCACCACGCCGCCGCCGTCATGCCGATGTCCCGACCAAGCCGCGTCTTGACGCGGCCAGCCTGTGGCACTTTCAGCATGATGATCAGCGTCGGCCTCACACAGCGCGTTCCATGTCCCGGTGCGGCATGCCCGCATCATCATAGACCGGGCCGAAGGCGGAAAACCCCAGCTTCTCATAAAACCCCAGTGCATGGACCTGCGCACCCAGCTTGGCCCGCGTGACACCGGGCTGCGCGCGTGCCAAGTCAACGCAAGCTTCGATGATCTCAGCGCCCAGCCCCAGCCCGCGCGCGTCTTTCAGCACGCAGACTCGGCCGATCCTGGCCAAATCCCCCGACAGCAAGATACGAGCGGTCCCGACCGGCCGATCGTCCATCCGCGCCAAGAGATGCAGGGCCGCGCCATCCAACCCATCAATCTCATCTGCTTCACTGACGTTCTGTTCTTCCATGAAAACGGCGCGACGCACGGCCAGACAGGCCGACAGATCGTCCGTCCGCTCAATCGTCCAGGTCAAGCGAAATAGTCCCGCAGAATGCGGCCGTAGATCGATTTGAGTTGATGGATATGGTCGACGCGCACATGCTCATCCACTTGATGCATCGACTGTCCCACCAGGCCGAATTCGACAACCGGGCAGTGGTTTTTGACAAAGCGCGCATCCGACGTGCCGCCCGTTGTGCTCAATTCCGGCACCACGCCTGTCTCGGCCTCGACAGCTTTTGCCACTAGATCCGACAGCGGGCCGGGCGGGGTCAAAAAGCTTTCGCCGGACACCTGAACGGTCATGTCAATCTCGACCCCGTAGGCGACCGCAACCGCGTCCGCCTGCGCTTGTAACCACGCCGTCAGGCTCTCCCCGCTATGGGTGTCGTTGAACCGGATGTTGACCGTCGCGCGAGCCTGCGCCGGGATCACGTTCGTGGCGGGATTGCCCACGTCCACCGTCACGATGGCCAAAGTCGAGGCGTCGAAATGATCGGTGCCCCGATCCAGTTCGTGACTGGCTAACTGATCCATCAGGCGCATCATCGGGTTCAGCGGATTGTTGGCCCGGTGCGGATAGGCGGCGTGCCCCTGTTTGCCCGTGACCGTGAACCACGCGTTCATCGACCCGCGCCGCCCGATCTTGATCATGTCGCCCATGGCGTTCGGGCAGGTCGGTTCGCCGACTAGGCAGACACTCATCGCCTCGCCCGCACCGGCCATATAATCCAGCAAAGCGGTGGTGCCATCCACGGCATCGCCTTCTTCGTCCCCGGTAATGGCCAGTACAACGGCCCCATCCGGTGGCGTATCCCGCACAAAATCAACCGCTGCCGCCGCAAAAGCCGCCACGCCGGACTTCATGTCAGTGGTGCCGCGCCCATACATAACGCCGTCCTTGACCTCGGCCCCAAAGGGCGGCATCGACCAATCCGCCACATTCCCGATGGGCACGACGTCCGTATGACCATTAAAACCAAACGTACGCGTATGCCGCTTGTCGCCCCAGCGGGCATAAAGGTTACGAATGCCGCCACGATCCGCCCAGGCACAGTCGAACCCCGCACCGCTCAGCAGCTCATGCAAAACGTCCATCGCACCCCCGTCCGCAGGTGTGACGGAGGCACAACGCACCAAATCAGCGGTCAGTCGGACGGGATCAATCGGGGGCATGTCTGGGCCTTTCGGGTTGATGTGCAAACAGGTAGTGGCGAAAGGGCCGCTGTTCCAGTCTGTTGACCTTAAAGGGGCGCGACCGGCGCGGGGCCCTATATCAGGCCTTGTCGAAAAACGGCGTCATCTGCGCCACGATCACCGAGTTCTCGTCCAGCGCACGCTGCATCAGCTCACGCTCGTCATCATCGATCTCGTGACCTTCGGCCTCGCGCTCGGCCAGGGTGCCATAGCCGGTCACGTCCAAAGGGGCCGTATCCGCCTGCTTGAGTAGAGCCACCGTTTCGCGCACCGCCTCGGCCTCGTCCACACCGCTTGCAAAACACATCAGCGCCGCACCCGTCGCACCCTTGGGCAACCCGTCACCGGCCTTGCGCCCGATCTGCACCAGCAAGGTATAGACCTGCTGGCGCGACGGTTTCTTGGGCTTTTTGGGCGTCTCAGTCACGCAAAAGCTCGTTGATCGAGGTCTTGGAGCGGGTCCGCGCGTCGACTTTCTTCACGATCACCGCGCAATAGAGGTTCACACCATTCTTCGACGGCATCGAGCCCGCCACGACCACAGACCCCGCAGGCACTTCGCCATAGGTGAATTCGCCGGTTTCGCGGTCCACGATCTTGGTCGACTGGCCGATGAAGACGCCCATGCCAAGCACGGAACCTTCGCGCACGATGCAGCCCTCAACGACTTCTGACCGTGCACCGATAAAGCAGTTGTCCTCGATGATCGTCGGCCCCGCCTGCATCGGCTCCAGAACGCCGCCGATGCCAACGCCCCCAGAAAGGTGCACATTCTTGCCGATCTGCGCGCAGGAGCCGACCGTGGCCCAGGTATCGACCATGGTGCCTTCGTCCACATAGGCGCCAAGGTTTACAAAGGACGGCATCAGAACCACGCCGGGTGCGATAAAGGCCGACTTGCGCACGATACAGTTAGGCACCGCACGAAAACCCGCAGATTTCCACTCGTCGTCGCCCCAGCCCTTGAACTTGCTGTCGACCTTGTCCCACCAGCCGCCGCCCTGCGGGCCGCCGTCCTGCTGTTCCATATCCTTGATGCGAAAACCCAGCAGCACGGCTTTTTTGGCCCACTGGTTCACATGCCATGTGCCATCATCCTGACGCTCGGCCACACGCAGCCCGCCACCGTCAAGGGCTGCCAGCGTCTCTTCGATCGCGTCACGGGTTTCACCTGTCGTGGCGGGCGTAATTGTATCACGCGCCTCCCATGCGGCTTCGATTGCGGTTTCAAGCTGAGCGTTGGACATCTGGATTCTCCCCGAAAAGCGTCGCGGCGCTTAGACAACAAAGCGCCTCCCCATGCAATCACATCTGGGCAACGGCGCATCATCGCGCTACGCCTAAGCCAAGCCCATGAGGAGCACACCAATATGAAAGACGACCGCCATAGCCCGTTTCGCGACGCGCATACCGACCGTACCGCCGCCCAAGGGGTCCCGAATACGCCGCAAACGCGTTCGCCGTCCTATACGCTGGCCTTCGCGGACAACGAATTCCTATGCCGCGAAGACTTGCGGCCAGTTCGATTGCAGCTGGAATTGCTCAAATCTGAATTGATGATGAATGAGGCAGGGATCGAAACCACCGTCGTATTGTTTGGTGGCGCGCGCATTCCTGACCCGGTGAACAAGGCCACGGCACGCACGCAAACGCTCTCTGATCTGTCGCATTTCTATGATGAGGCGCGCGAATTTGCGCGGTTGATGACGCAAAAATCCATGGAAACGGGTGGGCGTCAAAACGTGATCGTGACAGGCGGCGGGCCGGGCGTGATGGAGGCGGGCAATCGCGGCGCCTATGACGCCGGCGGTCATTCGATCGGACTGAACATCGTTTTGCCCTTTGAACAGGCACCCAACGCCTATGTGACGCCGGACCTCAGCTTCAACTTCCACTACTTTGCCATCCGCAAAATGCACTTCCTGATGCGCGCGCGGGCCATCTGCGTCTTTCCCGGCGGGTTCGGCACGCTGGACGAATTGTTCGAATCGCTCACATTGATCCAGACGGGCCGAATGGAGCGCGTGCCGTTCCTGCTTTTTGGGCGGGCCTTTTGGGAGAAGATCATCAATTGGGACGCGCTTGCGGATGCGGGTACGATTTCCGCTGACGATCTTGACCTCTTCCGTTTCGTCGACAGCGCCCGCGAAGCCATCGATATTCTGGAGAACTGGGGTTCAACTGAAAAACGCGGAGATGTACCCGGGCGATAACCGGCGCATGGAGAGAGAGCTATGAAGACGACAATACTCGGGGGCATCATCTTTCTGGTGCCCATCGCGATGTTGGCCATCCTGCTGACCAAGGCCTACCATATCGGCATCGCGGTTGCAGGCCCCATCGACAAGCTGATCCCCTTCGATGCGGTTGCCGGCATTGCTCTGGTCAACATCCTAGCGATCTTGTTGATTCTGCTGCTGTGTTTCCTTTGCGGAGTGCTGGCCAGAGTGGCCTTCGTCGCGTCCAAGATCAACTCGATCGACGGATTGCTCATCGACATGATGCCAGGCTATGCCGTGGCAAAGGGCGTCATCGGCAGCGTCGCAAATCAAGAGGAAATCTCCGCCCTCCTCACCCCTGTCCTGGTCCGCTTTGACGATTACTCCCAGATAGCATTCGAGATTGAGCGCAACGAAACCGAAGCCGTCATTTTCCTGCCCGGCGCCCCCTCCACATGGTCGGGATCGACCGTCATGGTTGACGTCGCGCGGGTCAGCAAGATCGATGCCCCGACTCACAAAACCGTAAAAACGATGCGCGTTCTGGGGCGCGGATCCTTGCAATTGGTCGCAGGCGACGCGGCAAAACCCGACGCCTGACAGATCACCCCGGTCGCTGCGCGCCCGTCACAGACCGGCGTCTGCAGCGATTTGCTTGCGCGACTTGCGCGCGCGTTCCGTGGCCGATTTCAACTGGCCGCAGGCCGCCATGATATCCTCGCCGCGCGGCTTGCGAATGGGGCTGGCATAGCCTGCCTTATAGATGATGTCCGCAAAGGCCCGGATGCGGTTGTTCGAGCTGCGCGTGTAGGGTGCACCGGGCCACTCGTTGAACGGGATCAGGTTGATCTTGGCCGGTATGCCCTCGATCAACTTGACCAAGCGGTGCGCATCCGCATCGCTGTCATTCACCCCGTGCAACATCACGTATTCAAAGGTGATCCGCTCGGAATTGCTGACCTTTGGATAAGCACGCAACGCGTCCAACAGGACCTCGATATTCCAGCGTTTGTTGATGGGAACCAGCGTATCGCGCACCTCATCTGTCGTGGCATGAAAGGACACGGCAAGCTGACAACCGATCTCTTCTGCGGTGCGCGCAATCTCGGGCACAACACCCGAGGTCGACAGGGTAATGCGGCGACGCGACAGTTGGATGCCTTCAGGGTCCATGGCAATCTTCATGGCATCACGGACGTTTTCAAAATTATACAGCGGCTCGCCCATGCCCATCAGCACGATGTTGGACAACAGGCGGGTCTCGTCCTTGGGCGCGCCGGGCACAGGCCATTCGTCCAGATCGTCGCGGGCCATCATCACCTGCCCCACAATTTCACCGGCCGTCAGGTTCCGCACCAGTTTCTGCGTGCCCGTGTGACAGAATGAACATGTCAAAGTGCAGCCAACCTGAGAGGAAATGCACAGCGTGCCGCGCCCGTCTTCGGGGATATAAACAACCTCGACCTCGTGACCGCCCGCGATCCGCACCAGCCACTTGCGAGTCCCGTCCTCACTCACCTGCTTGGACACGACCTCGGGAATCTCGATGACGAATTTCTCCGCCAAATCCGCACGAAAGGCCTTGGACAGATTCGTCATCGCAGCGAAATCGCGCACACCCCACTGGTAAATCCACTGCCAGATCTGACCGACCCGCATTTTGGCCTGCTTTTCGGGTGTCCCATTTGCAATCAAGGCCTCGCGCATTCCCGCGCGGGTCAACCCAACCAGGTTCACAGGCCCCTCCGGCAGCTTCCGGGGGATCGTCATAACATCCTGAGTGATCGGCGCGTCAGCCATGATAAATTCCAAACAAGTAAGGGTGATGTGCCCCTATATAGGAAAACTGCGGACGATCAAAAGGGAATCGCCCACAGTTTCTCTTGGCCAAAAATATCCCAGGGGAGTCCGCAGGACGGGGGCAGAGCCCCCAACCGCGTCACTCCGCCGCGACAGCCTTGGGTGTCCAGGCAAATGGCGCAAAAGCCGCGTCCGTCGGCGTGTCAAACAGGCTGTTGGTGAAGTTTGACAGCACCTTCTGCCCATAAATCAGGATCGTGTCGAGAATCGCTCGCTCACCGTATCCAGCGGCTTCGAACGCGGCGACGGCGTCCGCACCGGGACGACCATGAGTGTCGCGGAGCGCCAACGTGAAGGTGCGCAGCGCTTCCAGTTTGGCAGGCAATGGCGTTTCGTCGCGCAGGGCATTGATGATGTCGGCGTCAATCTTCTCGCCTTTTGCGATGCCTGTATGGGCCGGCACGCAGTAATGACACCTGT
The DNA here is from genome assembly GCF_019966495.1 of Tateyamaria pelophila. GTDB lineage: Bacteria > Pseudomonadota > Alphaproteobacteria > Rhodobacterales > Rhodobacteraceae > Tateyamaria > Tateyamaria pelophila. The sequence continues at coordinate 9,643 of NZ_JAIMIA010000048.1, forward strand.
TGGCCACGTTCACCGTCATCCAGACAACGGTGCGTTCTTCGGGGGTGAATGCGGTGCCCTCAATCGCCAGACGATGCAGGTGCTGATACCCCTCCAGCAATCCGGGGCTTTGTGCCATCACGCCGTGCAGGCTTGGCAAACGCCCAAAAGCCTTGATCGAGTTTTCCAGAAGCGGTTTTGACGCTTCTGGTGCGGTTTCAAGCGTGTGAACTGTTGTGGTGACCATGTCTGTTTCCTTTCCGGGTTTCTTAAATCAAGACATAATTGGGAACCATTCAGTTCCCAACCTCCGCAAACGCAGGAGCGGCCGTGCATCGCTGCACAGCCGCTCTCGGTATCGTGATTTTCTGAGGGTCGTCGCGCCTAGCTGCCGCAGCGGCTTTCCGCATCCTCGACCGCCGCCGTGAACCCCAGCAACGAGAACGTATCCTTCGTGGTGGTTCCCCGGCTCGAAATGCCCGTCACTACAGCGGTCGCGCCACGCTTCATCGCGGTGACGATCTTGGCATCGTCCGCCGTTGTCGCGGGCCAGGCCCATTCGCCTTCGGTGAACAACTCGAACTCGTTGTCGCTGATATTCACGTTCACGGTCGATCCGGACCGGAACGGATAGCCCCCGGTAAAGGCGACCTGTCCCTTCGCATCCGCGCTTGGGCGGTAAAACACCATCAAAAGGATCTGACCGCGCGTGGCCGCAACAACCCGACCCTCCCGGGTGTTCACAGTTTCTTTCGGCGTCGCAACGCCCCAGCACTCCGTCGGGTTGTCTTCGACGAAAACGCTCCAATCCGTCTTCGCGGCAACCCGGTTGGTGCTTTGATCCTGCGCCACGGCAGCGCCGACCATCACAGATGCAGCGGCAAACCCCAGCAGTGCTTTTGACAATAATCCCATTTCACAGCCTCCAAGCTGTCCTGACCTCAAAACCCAAACCATCCCTTGGGCACACCATTTTCGATGCATTCCCTTGCAAGGGCGGCAATTCTTCTCGACAACTGCCACATTAGCGCGAAACGCGCGATGCAGGAAAGCCGAATTGGCGAGTTTTCGCGCAGATGTGAGGTAAATCATGACGCAACCTGTGACAATGGCAGAAGTTTGGCGTGGCCCGTTCCTAGAAAGTGTGCATTCCGGTCACGCTGTAATCTGCGACGACACAGGCCAGATCATCCAGTCCTGGGGGGATCCGGAGGCGATCGTGCTGCCACGGTCTTCTTCGAAAATGATCCAGGCCCTGCCATTGATCGAAAGCGGTGCCGCGGCTGCCAATGGATTGACATCCGAACATCTGGCTCTGGCCTGCGCATCCCATAACGGGGCGGCCATTCACACGGACCGGGTTCAGGCATGGTTGCAACAGATCGGCAAATCGGATGATGATTTCCTCTGCGGGCCGCAAATCCCGGACGATACGGCTGCGCGCAACGCAATGGTGAAAGCAGACAGTGCGCCCTGCCAGATCCACAACAACTGTTCTGGAAAACATACCGGCTTCCTGACGCTGGCCGGGCACCTTGGCGCAGGCCCCGACTACATCGATCCGTCGCATCCGGTTCAACGCGCCTGCCTCGATGCCTTTGAGCGAACGACAGGCGAAACCTCCCCCGGCTTTGGCATAGACGGATGCTCCGCGCCCAATTACGCTTGCACGCTGCACGGTATGGCGCGGGCCATGGCCCATTTCGCCAGCGCAGATGCGGACAGCGCCGAAGGTCAACTGCGCGCCGCGATGACACGGCACCCCGACCTGGTCGCAGGCGAAGGCCGCGCCTGCACCCGGTTGATGCGTGCGATGGACGGCAAGGTTGCGATAAAAACAGGCGCGGAAGGGTTTTTCATCGCGATCCTGCCCGAACAGCGCATGGGCGTCGCCCTCAAGATATCAGACGGCACAACCCGGGCCAGCGAATGCGCTATCGCCCAAATTCTGGTCAAACTAGGCGCACTTGACCCAAACCATCCCGAGGCTCTGGCCTTCACCAATGGCCCAATCCTGAACCGGCGCGCTGTCGAAACCGGCCTCCTGCGCGCGGCACCTGCGTTGCTCTAGGCGGATGATGCATCCGCCTTACGGGCTACATCTCGATCAGTGGCGCAACCTCAACCGACCCGGAACCATCTGCCACCATGGGGCACCCTGCCGCGATTGCACAGGCAGCCTCCGCTGTTTCTGCGCGCACGACCGTATAGCCTGAAATCGGGTTGGTCCCGCCAGTGTCCGAAACGCCTGCCGACGTCACCGTCATGGATTGGCCCACTGGGTTGCCGCCGTTGACCACGGCCTCCCCCATGTCCGCAAACCATTGACCCCAGGCAGCCATGGCTTTTTCACCTTCTTGCTGCGTTTCGGGGATTGTACCCCCATGATATGCAAACAAAAAATCCGGCATGTCACTTACTCCCCGGGCCAAATGCCCACCGCATCATAGCACGAATCGTCCAAATGCCGCAGTACGAAGGGTCAGTTGCTTCTCTGTTCCAAAAAAATCCCCGGGGGGGGCTCAGCGCGCGCGGGGTTGGCCCCCTCACACATTCACAAATTCAGACCGCGCATAGCCCTGTAAAAACAGCAGCGCGGTCAGGTCGCCAAAATTCACCCGCACATCGCACTGCGCCGCAACGCTCGGCTTTGCATGCAGCGCCACGCCCATGCCCGCGCGCCGTAGCATTCCCAGATCGTTGGCCCCGTCCCCCACGGCCAGCACGTCCGCATCGACCAGACCCAACCGCGCCGTGATCTCTTGCAACGCATCCACCTTGGCCTGCTGCCCTAGGATCGGCATGCCAACCGCGCCGGTCAAATGACCGTCCTCCACCAACAAACTGTTCGCCCGGTTTTCGTCAAATCCCAAACGCTCCGACACGGCTGCGGTAAACGCCGTGAACCCGCCTGACACCAAAGCCGCATAGGCCCCTTGCGCCTTCATCGTCGCCAACAAAACCGTTCCGCCCGGCATCAGGGTTATCCGACTGTCCAAAACCTCGCCAATCACGCGATCCGGCAAGCCCTTCAACAGACCGACCCGCGCTCGCAGAGCCGCTTCAAAATCCAACTCACCATTCATTGCCCGCGCCGTGATGTCTTTCACCCGGTCCCCGACGCCCGCCACATCCGCCAACTCGTCGATACATTCCTGCTGGATCATGGTGCTGTCCATGTCGGCCAGCAGCATCGCCTTGCGCCGCGCCGCCAAGGGCTGGATCATCAGATCCACCCCCATGGCCTGCACGTCTGCCCAAACCTCCCACAGGTTTGCAGGCACCGCAGGCAAGGAAAATTCCGCGGCTTCATCCGGCGATAACCACTGCGCCCCTCCACCCCCCCACGCATTGCGCAGGCTTTCGACCAATGCACCCTCCAATGCAGGCGCGGCGGGATCGGTGAGCAAGGTACAAACAAACATCAGGTCAGGTTTCCGAAAGGCGACAGACATGTCGCAATTGAATGATCAAGCGGCGCTATAGCTTCCAATCCGCGCTTGCACCACCCCGGCGACCGCCGTACACGCGTCCTCGGGACACCCTTCCCCAACGAAGGGCGATTATCTGTAAGGATAGCATAAATGGCTATGACACAACCGGCGACGCGGCCGGGAAATCCGCGCTTCTCTTCTGGCCCCTGCGCCAAACCCCCCACGCATACACTGACCGCACTTGCCGACGCCCCCTTGGGTCGGTCGCATCGTGCCGCCGTGGGAAAGGCCAAGCTCAAACAAGCCATCGACGACACACGCGACATCCTCGGCGTGCCGGATGATTACCGCATCGGTATTGTGCCGGCCTCTGATACCGGCGCCTTCGAGATGGCGATGTGGTCGCTGCTGGGCGAACGCCCGGCCGAAATGGTGGCCTGGGAAAGCTTCGGTGCAGGGTGGGTCACGGACGTGGCCAAACAGCTCAAGATCGACCATACTGTCCATACCGCCGACTACGGCGAGATCGTGGATATGGCTGCCCTCAACTACGACAACGACGTGTGCTTTACGTGGAATGGCACGACCTCGGGCGTGCGCATGGCGAACGGCGATGCAATCCCGGCAACACGGGCGGGATTGACGCTCTGCGACGCGACTTCGGCTGCGTTTGCCATGGATTTACCTTGGGACAAACTGGATGTGACGACGTTCAGCTGGCAAAAGGTGCTGGGGGGCGAAGCGGCCCACGGCATGCTGATCCTCAGCCCCCGTGCCGTCGAACGACTGGAAAACTATACGCCCGCTTGGCCACTGCCCAAAATCTTCCGACTCACCAAAGGCGGCAAGCTGATCGAAGGCATCTTTGTCGGCGAAACCATCAACACGCCGTCGATGCTGGCGGTCGAAGATTATCTGTTCTCGCTCAACTGGGCGCGCTCCATCGGCGGGCTCGCCGGCCTCATTGAGCGCGCCGAGGCGAATGCCAGGGCGATCGCAGATTTCGTTGACCAACACGACTGGATCGACCACCTCGCCGTCGATCCGGCCACCCGGTCCACGACGTCGGTCTGCCTCAAATTCACCGATAGCCGGATCACCGACGGCGCAGCCTTTGCCAAAGCGGTGGCCAAACGGTTGGCCGATGAAAATGTGGCCCTCGACATCGGCGGCTACCGCGATGCCCCGCCCGGATTGCGGGTTTGGTGCGGTGGCACCGTCGAAACCTGTGACATCCAGGCCATGCTGCCTTGGCTTGCTTGGGCGTTCGAGGCCGAAATCAACGCGTAACACCCGCCGCAAGGGCCAAGATTATTCGTACGAATAATCTCCTCTTGCGGCACCCGGATTTCTCAATTTCAAAGGACCAGCGCAATGGCCCCCAAAGTACTCATCTCTGACAGACTTTCCGACGCTGCCGTGCAAATCTTCAAGGACCGCGGCATCGAAGTTGATTTCGAACCCGATCTGGGCAAGGACAAAGACAAGCTGGCCGAAGTGATCGGCCAATATGATGGCCTCGCGATCCGCTCCGCCACCCGCGTCACGCCGACCATCCTTAAAAACGCGCCGAACCTCAAGATCATCGGGCGCGCAGGGATCGGCACCGACAATATCGACAAGGAAGCCGCTTCCAAACAGGGTGTGATCGTCATGAACACGCCCTATGGCAACATGATCACCACAGCCGAGCATGCCATCGCGATGATGTTCGCCGTGGCCCGCCAAATTCCCGAGGCGTCCGCATCGACCCATGCGGGCAAATGGGAAAAGTCCAAGTTCATGGGCACCGAACTGACCGGAAAGACGCTGGGCGTGATCGGTGCCGGCAATATCGGTGGCATCGTCTGCGACCGAGCGCGCGGCCTCAAAATGAAGGTCATCGCCTTCGATCCCTTCCTCGGCCAGGAAAAAGCCGACAAGATGGGGGTCGAAAAGGTCGAGCTAGAAGAGCTTCTGAAACGTGCGGATTTCATCACCCTGCACGTCCCCAAAACCGAACAGACAGCCAACATGATCACCGCCGAACGGATCGCAATGATGAAACCCGGCGTGCGGATCATCAACTGCGCGCGCGGCGGGCTGGTCGACGAAGAGGCACTGGCAGCCGCCCTCAAATCCGGCCATGTGGCCGGGGCCGCCTTTGACGTCTTCGCTCAGGAACCGGCCACGGAAAACGCCCTGTTCAATCTGCCCAACGTCGTGGTCACGCCTCATCTCGGCGCTGCCACCAGCGAGGCACAGGAAAACGTCGCCCTTCAAGTGGCCGAACAAATGGCGAATTACCTGCTGACGGGCGCCGTTGAAAATGCGCTGAACATGCCCTCCGTCACAGCGGAAGAGGCGAAAATCATGGGCCCCTGGATCAAGCTTGCGGACCACCTGGGCAGCTTTACCGGGCAGATGACGGACGAACCGATCAAGGCGATCAACATCCTCTATGACGGCACCGTTGCCGAAATGAACCTTGACGCGCTGAATTGCGCCGTGATCGCGGGCATCATGAAACGCGCCAACCCGGATGTGAACATGGTCTCGGCCCCCGTCGTTGCCAAAGAGCGCGGCATCCAGATCTCGACCACCAATCAGGACAAATCCGGCACCTTCGACGGCTATATCAAGATCACGGTCGTCACGGACAAGCGCGAACGGTCCGTTGCGGGCACGGTGTTCAGCGACGGCAAACCGCGCTTCATCCAGATCAAGGGCATCAATATCGATGCCGAGATCGGTGAAAACATGCTCTATACCACCAATGTCGACGTGCCCGGCATCATCGGTCTACTGGGCAACACGATGGGCAAGAACGGCGTGAACATCGCGAACTTCACTTTGGGCCGGAACGCTGTCGGCGGCGAAGCTATCGCCCTGCTCTACGTCGATGAACCGGTACCCAGTGACGTGCTGAAAACGCTGGAAGGCACCGGCCAGTTCACGCAAGTCAAACCGCTGGCGTTCGACATCGGCTGAGGAGATTGCGGCACATCCGTGGGGCGGCCCGAATCCGCCCCACATCGCTCTGGCCATATGCGCGGGACCCGCTATGGTCTGCCGCACCATGAGCCTGTTTGACAGTTACTTTCTCTGCACCTCGCCCCGCAGCGGCAGCACGTTTTTATGCACACTGCTCGAGGATTGTGGCGCCGGGCACCCGGCCTCTTATTTCCATCGCCCCTCGCTGACCGGTTGGCGTTCGGAGCTGGGTCTTTGCGAAGAGACACCGCGTGAGGACATTTTTGCTACGGCTCGGAAACGTGGCATGGGCCGTCACCCAATCAGCGGTGTCAGATTGCAGCGGCCCAGCCTTGGCTTTTTTCGCCACCAACTTGCACAGGTGCACCCCGAACACCCGAACGACTTGTCGCGGATCACATACATCTTCGGACGCACAGCCTTTATTCATCTGACGCGGACGGACAAGCTGGATCAGGCCGTGTCCCTGATCCGTGCCCAGCAATCCGGTCTCTGGCACAGAAATGCGGACGGGTCAGAACTTGAGCGGACAGGGCCTGCCAAGGCTGCGGAATATGATGCCGAAGCAATCCAAGCCCAGCAGACCGTTCTGCGCCGGATGGATCAAGACTGGGAAGACTGGTTCGCCAGACAAGGGATTTCTCCGCTGCGCGTCACTTATGCAGCACTGTCAACCGACCCGCAGGCGGTCTTGCAGCGCCTTTTGTCGGAACTTGGTTTACCAACCGAACCGGCGAACTCCATTTCTGCGCGCACGGCCAAGCTCGCAGATCATGTGAATGCCGACTGGGTTGCTCGGTTTCGCGCAAAGTCCCCTTAATGCCTGTTCAACAAAGGACACTTCATGCCCAATCCCATCTATGCCATCGGGGACATCCATGGCCAAATGCAAGAGTTAGGTCAGGCACTTACGCGGATCACGGCGGATGGCGGCGACGCGGCACATATCGTGTTTCTGGGCGACTACACCGATCGTGGGCCAAACAGCCGCGCCGTTCTGGATACCCTGATTGCGGGCCAGACCACCGGGCGCAACTGGACCTTTCTCAAGGGCAATCACGACCGGATGTTCGAGTGGTTCATGCAAGACCCCCTGCGGCACGATCCCTACCTGATGGTGGAACTCTACTGGTTGCACCAGCGACTGGGGGGTGACACGACACTGGCCTCCTACGGTGTGGATGCTGGCGGCACACGCCGCGAAAAGGATGTGCACGCCGATGCCCGCGCTGCCGTCCCTCAGGCCCATATCGACTTCCTGGCAGGGCTACCTCTGACCTACGAAACCGATAACCTGCTGTTTGTGCATGCAGGGATCCGGCCCATGGTCCCCATTGCCAATCAGATCGAAGAAGACCTGATCTGGATTCGCGGCGAATTTCACGATCACCACGGCCCGCACCCAAAACTGGTTGTGCACGGGCACACACCCGTCGGCACGGCGACCCATTACGGAAACCGGGTCAACCTGGACACAGGTGCCGGTTATGGCAAACCCCTGACAACGGCCGTGTTCGAGGATGATCAGGTGTGGACGTTGACGCCGAATGGCCGGGTGCCGCTGATCCCGTAAGGCGGGTTTCAACCCGCCTCCGCGTTCTCAGGTCCAGTCCAGCACAACCTTGCCCGAAGAGCCCGATTTCATCACCGCGAACCCGTCTTCAAAATCGTCCACGCCAAAGCGATGTGTGATCACCGCCGACACATCCAGCCCGTTTTCCAGCATCGCGATCATCTTGTACCAGGTCTCGAAAATCTCACGGCCATAGACCCCCTTGATGGTGATCGCCTTGAACACGATCCGCGACCAATCCACCGGCGATTTACCGGGTGGAATACCCAGCATCGCAATGCGCCCGCCCATTGTCATGGCCTCAACCATCTGATCCAAAGCCGCCTGATTGCCCGACATCTCGAGCCCCACGTCAAAGCCTTGACGCATCTTCAATCGCGCGATCACATCGGCAAGGTTTTCTTCGGTCACGTTCACGGGCACCACATCGGCCACCTTGGCCGCCAGCGCCAACCGATCCGGGTTCACATCGGTGATCACCACATGCCGCGCGCCGACGTGACGGGCCACTGCGGCCGCCATGATCCCAATCGGTCCAGCGCCAGTGATCAACACATCTTCTCCAATCAGATCAAAGCTCAAGGCGGTGTGCACTGCGTTCCCCAGTGGATCCAGAATGGCACCGATCTCGTCCGATATCTCATCCGGCAAGGGCACCACATTGAACGCAGGCAGCCGCAGATATTGCGCAAAGGCTCCCTGTTCATTCACGCCAATGCCGCGCGTCGCAGGGTCCAGATGAAACTTGCCCGCCCGGCTCTGTCGCGAAGTTTTGCCAATCAGATGCCCCTCGCCCGAACAGCGTTGGCCGAGGGCCAGACCCTCGACATTCTTGCCAAGCTCCACGATCTCTCCGGCAAACTCATGGCCCGTGATCATCGGCACAGGCACCGTGTTCGCGGCCCATTCATCCCAGTTCCAGATGTGAATATCGGTGCCGCAAATCCCCGTCTTGTTGATGCGGATCAACACATCGTCCGGGCCGATCTCGGGCACGGGGGCCGTCTGCATCCACAGTCCCTCACGCGGATACGCTTTGACCAAAGCCTTCATTTCATTGTTCACTTTATTACTCCCAGCGCTTTGCCCACGCGCTCGAACGCCGCCAGCCCCCGATCCAGATCATCGCGCGTCAAAGCCGCGTTCATCTGCGTGCGGATACGCGCCTGCCCGCGCGGAACAACCGGAAAAAAGAAGCCCGAGACATAGACGCCCTCCTCAAACAGGCGCGCCGCCATATCCTGCGCCACCTGCGCCGCGCCCAGCATCACCGGAATGATCGGATGCGACCCGGGCAGCAGATCAAAGCCCAGACGGTCCAAACCCGCCCGCCAATAGGCAGCGTTGTCAAAGAGCCGCGCCCGCAGCGCGTCGCCCTGTTCGACCAGCCGGATCGCTTCGATCCCCGCTGCCACAATCGCAGGCGGCAAGGAGTTGGAGAACAGATAAGGCCGCGCCCGTTGCCGCAACAGGTCGATCACAGGTTGCGGCCCCGCGATATATCCCCCGATGGAACCACCCAAAGCCTTGCCCAGCGTGCCCGTCAGAATATCGACCTCCACCCCCGCATGGGCGGGCGTTCCGGCCCCTTTGGGCCCCATGAACCCCGTCGCGTGACAATCGTCGACCATCACCAGCGCATCATATTGTCGAGCCAGGTCAGTGATCTCCGGTAGTTTGGCCAGATAGCCGTCCATCGAAAACACGCCGTCCGTGGCGATCATGATATGTCTCGCGCCGTCCGCCTTGGCGGCGCGCAACTGCGTCTCAAGATCATCCATGTCAGAGTTTGCATAGCGAAAGCGTTTCGCCTTGCTCAACCGGATGCCGTCAATGATCGACGCGTGGTTCAGCGCATCCGAAATGATCGCATCCTCCGGTCCCAAAAGCGGCTCGAAAAGACCTCCGTTGGCATCGAAACAGGCCGCGAACAGGATCGCATCATCCTTGCCCAGAAATCGCGCCAGACGCTGTTCAAGCTGCCGGTGCAGATCCTGCGTGCCACAGATAAACCGCACAGAGGCCATGCCGAACCCCTTGTCATCCATGGCCTTCTTGGCAGCGGCAATCAGATCGGGATGATCCGCCAGCCCCAGATAATTGTTGGCGCACAGATTAAGAACAGCCCTGCCATCCACCTCGATCTGCCCGCCTTGCGGGGACGTGATCAACCGCTCCCGCTTGGTCATGCCGTCGGCATCAATCCGGGCCAGCGTCTCCGTCATATGGGTCAGGAAAGCGTGCGTCATGTTAGGACTCCTTTGTCGGAATGTCTAACATATCGGAGACGATTCCCAAATAGAGGAATTCGTAATTACGGACAAAATTCCGCTTTAAAGGATGTCAGGCATCCTGAACCACCAGAAAGGCCCGCGCCGGGCGCTCGGACGCGATACGATGCGGCACATCGGCGGCATAGCGTGCGGTATCCCCCGCCCCGATCTCCTGACTTGATCCACCGCTCGTCACGGTCAACGCACCGGCAATCACGGTCAGGTGCTCGCGCGCGCCACGCCGGTGCGCTTGGCTGTCCAAAACGCCGTTTTGCGCAAAGCGCAGCTCATAGACCTCGTGCCGCCCTGCATCTTCGGGCGGGGACAGGATACGAATGGTGCAGCCCGCGCCCCGGTTTTCGATGCTGGGCACGTCCGCGGCGCGCAGCACCTCGATCTGATCCGAAGGGTCATCTTCCAACAGCCCTGCAAAATCGACCTGCAAGGCACGCGTCAGGTTCCACAGCGTCGCGATTGTGGGCGAGGATTCCCCCCGCTCGATCTGGCTGACCATGGAGCGGCTGACACCGGACAGTTTGGCCACGGCATCGAGCGACAAGCCCTGCCCACGCCGCGCCTCTTTGAGGCGGGCAGGCAGAAGCGATAGGATAGCGTCGGTGTTTTCCGTCATGACGGACAATTGGCCGTGCCGTGACGTCCAAGTCAAGCCATAGGGCTGACAAGCGCGCGTCATCGCGTCATATCTGTGGCAACTCAAGGAGGACATCATGACTCAAGACATCGTAATTCTGGACGGCGCGCGCACCGCCATCGGCACATTCGGCGGCGCATTGGCCGGAACCACCCCCGTTGATCTGGGCACCGTCGCCGCCAAGGCAGCGCTGGAACGCTCAGGCGTCGAAGGTGGCCAGATCGGGCATGTCGCCTTTGGGCACGTGATCAACACAGAACCGCGCGACATGTACCTGTCCCGTGTGGCGGCAATGCAGGCCGGTGTGCCTGACAGCGTACCCGCGATGAACGTGAACCGCCTGTGCGGGTCCGGCGTGCAGGCCATTGTGTCGGTGATCCAATCCCTGATGCTGGGCGATGCCGACTTTGGCCTTGCCGGCGGGGCCGAGAATATGTCGCGGTCGCCCTTCATCGTGCCCAGTCAGCGCTGGGGCGCCAAGATGGGCGACGTCAAGACGCTCGACATGATGCTGGGCGCGCTGAACTGTCCCTTTGGCACCGGTCACATGGGCGTCACCGCCGAGAATGTCGCCGCCGAACACCAGATCACGCGCGAAGCCCAGGATGCCTTTGCCATGCAAAGCCAGGAACGGGCGGCGGCTGCGATTGCAGACGGGCGCTTTGCGTCCCAGATCGCCCCGGTCGAAGTAAAGGTGCGGCGCGATACCGTCGCCTTTGACGTGGACGAACACCCCAAAGCGACAAGCCTCGACGTGCTTGGCGGTCTGCGCCCTGTATTCCAGAAAGACGGGACCGTTACGGCAGGCAATGCGTCCGGCATCAATGACGGCGCAGGGGCGGTCGTTCTGGCCACGGCAGATGCCGCCGAAAAGGCGGGCCTCAAGCCCAAGGCGCGCATTCTGGGCTATGCCCATGCCGGCGTGCGCCCCCAAGTGATGGGCATCGGGCCGATCCCCGCCGTGCGCAACCTGCTGGAGCGGACCGGGCTTTCGGCGTCAGACTTCGATGTCGTGGAATCGAACGAGGCGTTTGCAGCGCAGGCTCTCGCCGTCTCCAACGATCTGGGGTTCGATCCGGCACGGGTGAATCCCAATGGCGGGGCCATTGCCCTTGGCCACCCGGTTGGGGCCACTGGCGCGATCATCACCATCAAGGCGCTTTATGAACTGGAACGTATCGGCGGATCCAAGGCATTGATCACCATGTGCATCGGCGGCGGTCAGGGCATCGCACTGGCGATCGAGCGGCTGCATTAAAACGATCAAAGCGCTTACGTATTGCGCCAAGGCCCGCTGCATATCGCGGCGGGCCTTGGTCCGCCGCGCGTCCATGTGGGGCTTCTGCCTATCGGGCGGATCGGCGCGTTATCCGCGGCTTCAGGCTCTCCGACCGATTGTGCGACCTGCCGCAATATGTGATCCACGGCATGTATGCCTTCACAAAAGACCCTCGATCAGAACGGTCAGACCAGTTCCGACAACCACGCCCGCCGCCCCGGTGAGAACAACCCAGCGCCAGAACCCGCGCCGCTGCAACGCCTTCGGATTGCCCTGCGCGATCAGAGCGGCTTCGACCAGCAGCGGCAAGCGCGGCCCGAACCGTGTCAGCACGCGAGCGGTCTTGTAAAGGTCGGTTATGACGGCCTTGGGACCGATGGATTTCTGGATATAGTCGGTGACAACCGGGGCCGCGACCTGCCAGATGTTGATGTTGGGATTGAGCGACCGCGCAACCCCTTCGACCACAACCATGGTCCGCTGCAGCAGGATCAGCTCGGTCCGGGTTTCCATTCCGAACCGTTCGGTCACCTCAAAGAGATAGCTCAGCAGGCGGCCCATCGAGATCTTGGACGCATCCATGCCAAAGATCGGCTCTCCCACGGCGCGCAACGCGCGGGCGAATTCATCGACATCCTTGTCGGCCGGCACATAGCCCGCCTCGAAATGCACCTCTGCCACCCGTTTGTAATCTTTGCGAATGAACCCGAACAGGATCTCGGCATAGACCCGCCGCGTATATTCATCGATATGGCCCATGATCCCGAAGTCGTAGGCGATGATGTCGCCATTCGGCGCAACCTTGAGGTTGCCCTGATGCATATCCGCATGGAAATACCCATCGCGCAGGGCATGCAACAGGAACAGCTTCAGCACCCGTTGGCTCAGATCAATGCGGTTGTGACCCGCTGCATCGATCGCCGCATTGTCCCCCATCGGCACGCCGTCCGCCCATTCCAGCGTCATCACCCGACGCGCGGAATACTCCCAGCGGATCGACGGCAGGGTAAAGCCCGCGTCGTCCTTGGTGTTGGCCGCAAATTCGCCCGCCGCCGAAGATTCCAGACGCAAGTCGAGCTCGCCTTGCACCACCCCGTCAAAATGCTCGATCACTTCCATCGGGCGCAGGCGACGCGCCCCTGGCGCGAAAATCTCTACGATCCGAGCGGCGAGGTAAAAGGCATCGACATCCTTGGCAAACGCGCGCTCGATCCCAGGACGCAGCACCTTCACGGCGACATCTTCACCCGTCTCGGCCAGTTTGGCCTTGTGCACCTGCGCAATGGACGCCGCAGCAACAGGTTCGCTGAATTCCGAAAATATCGTGTCGGTGGGCTGGCCCAGCTCCTTTTCCACTTCGGCCTTGGCCTGCTCGACGGGGAACGGTGGCAGCTTGTCCTGCAACACGCGCAGCTGCACGGCCAACTCGTCTCCCACCACGTCGGGCCTCGTCGACAGCACCTGACCAAACTTGATGTAAGCGGGCCCAAGGGCCGTCAGCGCCCGGGTCGCAGGCGGCATCGACGGATCGCCACTATAGCCCAAAAACCGGAACGGCTTGCCCAGCGCCTTGGCCACAAACCGCAGCGCAGGCGGGGCATCAAACGCATCCAGAACGACATTCATCGCCCCCGTACGCTCAAGCGTCGCGCCTGTTCGGATCAGCCGAATAATATTGTGTGGGCCACGCATGCTAGATTTTCCAACCCGAATGCAGGGCCGCGATACCCATCGACAGGTTCCGGTATTTCGCGTTCTCGAAACCAGCATCTTTTACCATGGTCAGAAACGTCTCCTGGTCCGGGAAATTGCGGATCGATTCGACGAGATACTGATAGCTGTCACGGTCACCGGCGATCATCTGCCCCATGCGCGGGATCACGTTGAAGCTGTAGAGATCATAGAGCTTTTGCATGCCATCCACGGGCAATTGGCTGAACTCCAGCACCATCAAACGGCCCCCGGGTTTCAAAACGCGGTACGCCTCGGCCAGCGCCTCTTGAGGCCGGGTCACGTTCCGAATGCCAAAGCTGATCGTGTAGACATCGAAGCTGTTGTCCGCAAAAGGTAGGGCCATCGCGTCACCCACCACCCAATCCAGGCTGTCCTGCATCTTGTCGGCTTCGGCCCGCTTGCGACCCTCGACCAGCATCGGCTCGGTCAGATCCAGCACCGTGGCGTGGCCATACCCCGCCCGTTTGAGAAACTTGAAGGAGATATCGCCCGTCCCGCCCGCCACATCCAGCAGGTTTTGACCGGGTCGCGGGGCCAGCCAATCCATCATCGCCTCTTTCCAGATGCGGTGGATGCCCATGCTCATCACATCGTTCATGATGTCGTATTTGGAGGCAACCGAATTGAAAACGCCTTGTACGCGGCCAGCCTTTTCCCCTTCCGGTACGGTTTCAAAGCCGAAATGCGTTGTCTTATCGTCAGTCATGGGATGTGTCTTCCTGCTCCGTCAAACCTTGTTATAGAGCGCATGCGGGCATACACAACGGAGCCCTTTTGCCGCAGGAGGTACGATATGCCCGAACTGCCCGAAGTTGAAACCGTCCGCCGGGGGCTGACCCCTGCGATGGAGGGGGTCGTGATTGGCCGGGCGGAAGTGAACCGGCCCGACCTGCGCTGGCCCTTTCCGCCCGCCATGGCCGCGCGACTGACGGGACAAACGGTGCTGCGTCTGCGGCGGCGGTCAAAATACATACTGGCGGATCTCGGCTCCGGCGAAACCCTTCTGATCCATCTTGGCATGTCCGGGCGCATGCTGGTGTCGGGCGACCCTCTGGGGCAATTCGTGCACGACCACCCGGCGGCTGAAAAACATGACCATGTCGTGCTGCACATGGCCAATGGCGCACGAATCACGTTCAACGATCCCCGCCGTTTCGGTGCGATGGACCTGATGGAGACAGCGACGGCGGATCAACACAAACTGCTCAGCGTGCTTGGTCCCGAACCGCTGGGCAATGATTTCCACGAAAATCATCTGATCCAGGCCTTTGAGGGCAAGAACACGCCTGTCAAATCGGCCTTACTGGATCAGAGAATCGTCGCGGGATTGGGCAATATCTATGTCTGCGAGGCGTTATTTCGTGCAAAGATCGCCCCGACACGCAAGGCGGGCCGGATCGCCAAAGCCCGCGTGGCAACTCTTGTGCCGATCATCCGAAGCGTGCTGAAAGAGGCAATCGAGGCAGGCGGCTCTTCCTTGCGCGATTTCCGCCAAGCCGATGGAGAGCTTGGATATTTCCAACACAGCTTCGATGTGTACGGGCGCGAGGCAGAACTCTGCAAAACGCCCGATTGCGGGGCGCAGATCGCGCGCATCGTGCAGTCGGGACGCTCCTCCTTCTATTGCAAGAGCTGTCAATCATAGCTTGAAACGACGCACCTCCGTGGTAATGCTCCGAATTCAACGGCAACAGATGAAAGCAACCCCATGGCCTATGAGACGATCATCGTCGACGTAGAAGACCACATCGCAACGGTGACACTGAACCGGCCCGATG
Organism: Tateyamaria pelophila; assembly: GCF_019966495.1. GTDB lineage: Bacteria > Pseudomonadota > Alphaproteobacteria > Rhodobacterales > Rhodobacteraceae > Tateyamaria > Tateyamaria pelophila. The sequence continues at coordinate 25,318 of NZ_JAIMIA010000048.1, forward strand.
CCCTGAATGCCATCAACAGCGAACTGATGACAGAACTGGCCGACGCCATGAGCGCGGCCCAATCCAACGATAAAGTCCGGTGCATCGTGCTGACCGGCTCCGAAAAGGCGTTCGCCGCCGGGGCCGACATCGCGATGATGAAAGACAAGACCTATGTGGAGGTGTTTACAGACGACCTCTTTGGCCCCGAAATTGACGCCGTTTCACGGGTGCGCAAACCTGTGATCGCCGCAGTGTCCGGCTACGCGCTGGGGGGCGGGTGCGAATTGGCCATGATGTGCGATTTCATCATCGCGTCCGAAAGCGCCAAATTCGGCCAGCCCGAAATCAACCTCGGCGTGATGGCAGGCATTGGCGGCACGCAACGGCTGACACGAGCGGTTGGCAAGGCCAAGGCGATGGATATGAACCTGACAGGCCGGTTCATGGACGCCAAGGAAGCCGAAGCCGCCGGGCTGGTCAGCCGCGTCGTGCCCACCAAAAAACTGATGGAAGAAGCCATGGGCGCCGCTGAAAAGATCGCCGAAAAGTCGATGATTTCCGTCATGGCCGTCAAAGAGGCCGTGAACCGGTCCTTCGAAGTCCCGCTGCGCGAAGGGCTCCTGTTCGAGCGGCGTGTCTTTCACTCCCTCTTTGCGACCGAGGACCAGAAAGAAGGCATGGCCGCCTTCCTCGAAAAACGACAAGCGCAGTTTCGCGACAAGTAACCGCGCAAAAGGGCTCCCCTGCTTCATCTTGCCCGATAAACTCCGGGGGAGGCGCGGATGCGCCGGGGGCAGAGCCCCCGCCTAACCCCGGTAAATGCGCGCCCGCCTTGACTCGCTGCGCGCACAAGCCTAAGGGAGCGGCTTCTGAAACTACCGCACCAATAGATTGGGACGAGATAACATGGCAAATTCGCCTCAGGCCAAGAAGCGGGCCCGTCAAAACGAAAAACGCTTCGCAGTGAACAAAGCGCGTCGCTCGCGTATCCGCACGTATCTTCGCAAAGTCGAAGAAGCGATCGAATCGGGGGACAAAGCTGCTGCAGAGATCGCACTCAAAGCTGCACAACCCGAGTTGATGCGCGGTGTGACCAAGGGTGTCTACCACAAGAACACAGTCGCCCGTAAAATGTCTAGGTTGTCTTCGAGAGTTAAAACTCTCGCATAACGTGTAGACATTATTGAATAAAAGGCGTCGCAGTTTTGCGGCGCTTTTTTTATTTTGCCCATGAAAACAAGGGAGGTTGCGATTCTTATCATGTCAAGTTTGAAGTTCTATGGACGGCCCGCAGACGAAATTGGTACCCACTACGGAGCGACTCGTATTCGCCTTGGGGGGACAGGCCACGCGCAACCGCAGTTTCAATTGCGGAGCAGCTTGGAACAGGACTGACACGCAAAGTTGGTTCTGGATTTGGGGCGGAATTTTTCTGCTGCCCGAACCTGTCATACAGTTTGGTATGCGGAACGGCATTCTTCAACGGGAGCGGGTTATACGCTCGTTGCTGCATGCCAGATCTGTGAGCAAATTTCGATCCGGACCCGCCCAACGCAGGCAGCGGGGCAGTTCCGGTTCGCCCAAAGCTGATCGGATCGCCATTTTTCAGCGCGCAAGGGCCGCTGGAACACAGGATGACTGAAGGGACGGTAGGAAAATTATGACGCAGGAAAAATGGGGACAGCTGAGGCAACGGCTGCTCAAGACAGTGGGCCAGAACAACTATACAACATGGATTGAGCCCCTGAAATTTCGGGATCTCAACGATGGGATCGCGACCTTTGATGTTCCGACGAACTTCATGGGAAACTACGTCAGCCAGAATTTCTCCGACTTGATCCTGCACGAGTTGAAATCCGAGAATGACACGATCCGCCGCCTGAGCTTTGCCGTGCCTGCCAACAGTCAAAACCGTCCAAGCGCCGTCGACCAGTCCGCCAGCCCTACCATCGCCACCGCGCCAAAAGCCGCGCAGTCTGCATTGGCGACCGCACCGCTGGACCGCAGGTTTACCTTTGACAGCTTCGTCGTGGGCAAACCGAACGAATTGGCCCATGCCGCCGCACGTCGCGTGGCCGAAGGCGGTCCAGTCACCTTTAATCCGCTGTTCCTTTACGGTGGCGTTGGCCTGGGTAAAACGCACCTGATGCACGCCATATCCTGGGAATTGCAGACCCGTCGGCCGGACCTGAATGTGCTCTACCTGTCTGCCGAGCAGTTCATGTATCGCTTTGTGCAAGCGCTGCGGGATCGCAAGATGATGGACTTCAAGTCGATCTTCCGCTCGGTCGATGTGCTGATGGTCGATGACGTCCAGTTCATCGCGGGCAAGGACAGCACCCAGGAGGAATTCTTTCATACGTTCAACGCCCTCGTGGATCAGAACAAGCAGATCATCATTTCCGCCGATCGCGCCCCCGGCGAGATCAAGGACCTGGAAGATCGCGTGAAATCCCGGTTGCAATGCGGATTGGTGGTCGACTTGCATCCTACCGATTACGAATTGCGGCTCGGCATTCTGCAAAGCAAGGTCGAACAGCAGCAAGTCAACTATCCGGACCTCAGTGTGGACGACGGCGTGCTTGAATTTCTTGCGCACCGCATTTCGACCAACGTGCGTGTCCTTGAAGGTGCGTTGACGCGGCTGTTTGCCTTTGCATCCTTGGTGGGCCGCCCAATCAACCTCGAATTGACGCAGGATTGCCTTGCTGACGTTCTGCGCGCCTCAGAACGCAAGATCACCGTCGAAGAAATCCAGCGCCGGGTCTCCGAGCATTACAACATTCGCCTCAGCGACATGATCGGCCCCAAGCGCCTGCGCAGCTATGCCCGCCCACGTCAGGTGGCGATGTATCTGTGCAAACACATGACATCGCGATCGTTGCCCGACATTGGCCGACGCTTTGGTGGCCGCGACCACACGACGGTCATGCACGGCGTCAAACGCATCGAAGAATTGAAGCAGCAAGACGGTCAGATCGCAGAAGATCTTGAACTGTTGCGCCGTTCGCTGGAAGCGTGAAACAATCCAGTTTCGGCGAAAATGGCGTCCTCGACTGATGCCGCCATTTTTTGTGGGTACGTCGGTTTCAGAAACGCCCAGCTAAAGTGCCATGTCACGCCGAATGCCATCAGGCGTTCAGGCGGTCCTCCAGCATCTTGTTGAAGGCCGCCATATCCGCCGACGTATCAAGATCAGTCAAAGGCGAAATGTCAACGCTGACGTGCCTGCGCCCTTTCTGGATCCCGAGGAAACTCCAGAACAGGTCATATATTGCGAACTGAAATTTGCCCAATCCATCGAGTTTGAGCAACATGACCGGCGTGTCCGGCTCTGCCCGCAGGATGTCGTAAACACCTGACAAATATGGTTCCAAGATCTCGCGTTCTTGCTGTCGGACCCTGCCTGCAGGAAACAGAAGAACAGAATTTCGGTTGGCCAGAACTTTATGTACAATTTTAAGTGCATCAGCTTTGCGGGCCTGACGTTTTTCATGCGGCCATGATTTCGGCGAACTCATCGGGATCGCGGATGCCACATACATCGGCAAGAACTGCGCCCAGTTGTAATACTCGTTGTAATGGACGGTCGGGCGGATTCGCATCGTCGAATACAGAATCGCGGCAATCAGCGGCCCATCGTGACGGCTGACATGAGTCGCCAGGATCAGGGTTCCGTGCTGGCCCTGCAGCAGGTGCTTGTTGGCGCAGCTGACATTGTAGAAGAGCGTATAGTAGGTTCTGACGAGAACAAACAACGAGTGCCGGACCCATCTGCCAAGCGTGGCATCGACAAAGCGTATCAACGGTCGGCGTTTGTGCAAATCTGAGCCCCTCATATTATGCCTTGTTCCAGCGCAGTATTGACGCGATGCCTTTAACACGCCCTGTTTAGCATCGGGTGTCGTGAAACACCTAACGGGGCGACACGAAACACCCGATTGTCGCTTTGTCTTGTTGCAGGTGCGCATGCATGGCGCTTTTCGTGAGGCAGAATGTGCGCTTGACTTGACGCCCCCGACGATCCGGCAGACAAAACAACTAATTGCTTGTGAAGCGCTGTGTTTGGGATAGTGTGCCCATCCCGGTGATTGGTGGGAGACGGACCATGAAAATCAGTGTCGAGCGCGCTGCGCTGCTCAAAGCAGTCAGCCAAGCGCAATCGGTTGTCGAAAGACGCAACACGATCCCGATCCTTGCAAACGTGCTGATCGAGGCCGAGGGATCGGATGTGACCTTCCGTGCCACGGATCTGGACATCGAGGTGGTCGACCGGGCTCCGGCACAGGTGGAACGCGCAGGTGCCACGACTGTGTCGGCGACCACGCTGCACGAGATTGTGCGCAAGCTGCCGGATGGCGCGCTTGTCACGCTGACCGCAGACAGTGCCGCAGGGCGATTGACCGTCGAGGCCGGACGGTCAAACTTCTCGCTGGCCACCCTGCCCAAAGAAGACTTTCCCGTCATGGCATCGTCTGAATACGCGTCAAACTTCTCAATCGCAGCGCCTAAATTGCGCCGGCTGTTCGACAAGTCGAAATTCGCCATCTCGACAGAAGAAACGCGATACTACCTCAACGGTGTCTATATGCACATCGCGCAAGGGGATGACGGCACCGTTCTACGCTGCGTTGCAACAGATGGGCACCGTTTGGCCCGGATCGACAGCGACATGCCAGAGGGTGCCGCCGATATGCCCGGTGTGATCGTGCCCCGTAAAACCGTCGGCGAATTGCGCAAACTGCTGGACGATGACGAGATGCAGATTGCCGTTTCGGTCTCGGAAACCAAAGTTCGGTTTGCCACGCCCGAAATCACCCTGACGTCCAAGGTGATCGACGGCACATTCCCCGATTACACGCGCGTTATTCCGGTCGGGAACACCCGCAAGATGGAAGTGGATGCCAGCGACTTTGCCAAGGCGGTCGACCGCGTCGCAACTGTGAGTTCGGAACGATCCCGTGCAGTAAAACTGCAACTCGACGAAGACAGGTTGATCTTGTCCGTCAATGCGCCCGACAGCGGTGCCGCCGAGGAAGAATTGGCGGTTGCCTATGCAGACGAGCGGTTGGAGATCGGTTTCAACGCCAAGTATTTGCTGGAAATTGCCAGTCAGGTGGACCGTGAAAACGCCGTGTTTTTGTTCAATTCATCCGGTGATCCGACCCTGATGCGCGAAGGCAATGATCTATCCGCAGTTTACGTCGTTATGCCGATGCGCGTGTAGTAGATTTTTCGACGAAAAATCTTGCCTCCGGCGGGGATTTTTTTGAACAGAGAAAGGGGTGAGCCTGACAATGTTCTTGTCTGCTTTGACCCTTTCGCACTTTCGGTCCCACAAGATGGCCCGGGTTTCGGTTGATGCGCGCCCGATTGCGATTTTTGGATCAAATGGTGCGGGTAAAACCAATATTCTTGAAGCTGTTTCGCTAATGTCACCCGGCCGTGGCCTGCGCCGTGCGTCGGCCTATGACATGACACGGCGCCCCGAAGCCCTGGGCTGGAAGCTTGCTGCTGTGTTGCATGCGCAACGGCAACTTCACGAGATCGAAAGCTGGTCGGAGAATGGCGCGGCCCGCCAGGTGAAAATAGATGGCAAAGCAGCGGCACAGACCGCATTGGGGCGTATTTCGCGTGTCTTGTGGCTGATCCCGTCGATGGACCGACTTTGGATCGAGGGCGCGGAAGGACGTCGCCGTTTTCTGGATCGAATGACCCTCAGCTTTATTCCGGATCATGCCCAAGCGTCGCTGGACTATGACAAAGCCATGCGCGAACGCAACCGACTGCTCAAGGACATGGTCCGCGACCCGCATTGGTATGCAGCCCTTGAGGCGCGCATGGCGGAGACCGGCACTGCAATTCATACCAACCGCAGGACAGCCTTGGCAGAACTGGAATTGGCCCAGACGGGCGCCGAGACGGCCTTTCCGGCAGCGACGCTGAGCTTGCTCCCCGGCGAGCTGGGCCTCCCGGATAACGTAGCGGATTTCCGGGAAGCGATGGCCAAGAACCGCGGGCGTGATCTTGCCGCCGGGCGGACGTTGATTGGACCGCATCGCACCGATTTGTATGGTGTCTACGCCGCCAAGGACGTGCCTGCCAAGGATTGTTCCACCGGTGAGCAAAAAGCCCTTTTGGTGTCGTTGATACTCGCCAATGCACGCGCTTTGACCCAGCGGTTTGGTGCACCGCCCCTGTTGTTACTTGATGAGGTGGCCGCCCATCTCGATGCGGACCGCCGCGCAGCACTTTATGACGAAATCTGCGCCTTGGGCGCACAGGCCTGGATGACCGGCACAGAGCCCGCACTTTTTGATCATCTGGGAAGCCGGGCGCAATACCTGCATGTTTCCGAAACAGATGGCACGCGTCCCGTCGATCTGCCGTAACAATTGAGACCTGGGCACGCCTTGCTGTATGCTAGGGCATTGCTGGTCCTGTTTTGCCCCTAGGCCGGTCCGGCTTGACCTCATCACGTGCACGGTTTCGGGCGGCTTCACACTGTAAGGCAACTGGCATTTGCGTCGGCCTGCGCGCTGTGTCGTGGCCGTAATCGTGGCCCATTCTGTGAACTTGCCTCTGTCGTCAACCTCGCCATGGCGGTTTCATTGACCGCACCCGGCGATTGATTGCCAGCACGCATGCGTTGCGCCGGATGATCATTTCGGCGGATATTTAGCTGATCAGTGTCGGCGTGATCATCCCTTGGACCTGACACACAAAATCTTGTGTCATTTGCGTGACAATCCCTGTCAAAAACCGTATATTCGACCGGTAATACGAAGGGGCCTTCACATGGCAGATATCGAGCAAAACCCCGAAGAATATGGTGCAGATTCCATCAAGGTTCTCAAGGGCTTGGAGGCCGTACGGAAGCGTCCGGGTATGTATATCGGGGATACCGATGATGGTTCTGGTTTGCACCATATGGTTTATGAGGTCGTGGACAACGGGATCGACGAGGCGCTGGCCGGTCATGCGGACGCGGTAACCGTTACGATTCATGCGGATTCATCCGTTTCGGTCAGCGACAACGGGCGCGGTATTCCGGTTGGCATTCACGAAGAAGAAGGCGTTTCCGCCGCCGAAGTCATCATGACCCAACTGCACGCCGGTGGTAAGTTCGACAGCAATTCCTACAAGGTGTCCGGCGGCCTGCACGGCGTGGGTGTGTCGGTGGTCAATGCGCTGTCGGACTGGCTGGAATTGCGCATTTGGCGCGGCGGCAAGGAGCACATCGCCCGGTTCGAAGGCGGCTTTACTGTCAAGCATCTCGAAGTCGTTGGCGACAGCAACGGTCACACCGGCACCGAAGTCCGCTTCATGGCGTCGACCGATACGTTTTCCAACCTCGAATACTCGTTCGAAACGTTGGAAAAGCGTCTGCGAGAACTGGCTTTCCTGAACTCCGGCGTCCGGATAATTCTGACGGACGAACGCCCCATCGAGCCGCTGCGCTCTGAGCTTTTTTACGAAGGTGGTGTGAAGGAATTCGTCAAATACCTCGACCGCTCCAAGTCCTCAGTGATGCCGGAACCCATCTTTATCACCGGTGAACGGGACGACATCGGCGTCGAAGTTGCGATGTGGTGGAATGACAGCTACAACGAAATGGTTCTTCCCTTCACCAACAACATTCCGCAACGCGATGGCGGCACGCATTTGGCGGGCTTTCGTGGCGCGTTGACCCGGACAATCAACAACTACGCCCAGACCAGTGGCATCGCGAAAAAGGAAAAGGTCAGCTTTACCGGCGACGATGCGCGTGAGGGTCTCACCTGCGTTCTGTCGGTCAAAGTGCCTGATCCGAAATTCAGCAGCCAGACCAAGGACAAACTGGTCAGTTCCGAAGTCCGGCCCGCTGTCGAAGGTTTGGTCAATGAAAAGCTGGCGGAATGGTTTGAGGAAAACCCCAACGAGGCCAAGATCATCGTCGGCAAGATCGTCGAAGCTGCCCTCGCCCGCGAAGCCGCGCGCAAGGCCCGCGATCTGACGCGGCGCAAGAACCCGATGGACATGAACTTCCTGAGTTCCAAGCTCAAGGATTGTTCTGACAAGAACCCGGCCAACACCGAAGTCTTCCTCGTGGAGGGCGACAGCGCCGGTGGATCCGCACAAACCGGGCGCGACCGAAAAACGCAGGCAATTCTACCCCTCAAAGGCAAGATTCTGAACGTTGAACGGGCTCGGTTTGACCGGATGCTCGGCAGCCAGGAAATCGGCAATATGGTCATGGCGCTTGGCACCGGCATCGGGCGGGATGAATTCGACATCTCAAAGCTGCGCTACCACAAGATCGTCATCATGACGGATGCGGATGTGGATGGGGCGCATATCCGCACGCTTCTGCTTACGTTCTTCTATCGTCAGATGCCCGAGTTGATCGAGGGCGGCTACCTCTATATCGCCCAACCGCCCCTGTACAAGGTGGCGCGCGGCAAGTCCGAAGTCTACCTCAAGGACGAAGCTGAAATGCAGGATTATCTGATCCAACAAGGCATTGATGGAGCGATGCTGCGCCAGGGCAATGGGGAAGAGATTGCGGGCCAGGACCTGATCCGCGTCGTCGACGAAGCGCGGCAATTGCGCCGTGTGTTGCAAGCCTTCCCCACACACTACCCCCGCCATATTCTGGAACAGGCGGCCATCGCCGGTGCCTTTGTGCCCGGCGCGATCGAGGCCGATCTGCAAGGTGTGGCAGATCGCGTCGCAGATCGTCTGAACCTGATCGCGGTGGAATACGAACAAGGCTGGACCGGCCGCATCACGCAGGACAAGGGCATTCGACTGGCGCGGATTCTGCGCGGTGTCGAAGAAGTGCGCACGCTGGATGGCCCGATGCTCCGTTCTGGTGAAGCCCGCAAGACCGGTACGTTTACGCAGTCCCTGCAAGACGTGTACGGCACTCCAGCCACCCTGCATCGCAAAGAGCGCACGCAGATGATCATGGGCCCCATGGACCTGCTTGATGCGATCCTGCAAGAGGGTGAGAAAGGGCTTTCGCTGCAACGCTACAAAGGTTTGGGCGAGATGAACCCTGACCAGCTTTGGGAAACCACACTTGATCCGGACGCACGGACGCTGCTGCAAGTCAGAGTGGAGGATATGGCAGATGCCGACGATCTGTTCACAAAGCTGATGGGAGACGTTGTAGAGCCACGTCGCGAATTCATTCAGCAAAACGCACTCAGCGTTGAGAATTTGGACTTCTGATTGTTTTGTAGGGGTGCGTATAACGTTACATTCCGTCCATTGATTTCATTGAAGAAATTCGACGTTCTTCGCCCATAAGTCTACACAACATTTGCGCATAAAATTACACGATTTGCCCATAAGATTACATCCTCGCTCAATTCTCTTTGGTTTGAGTCGGTTCGGGCTTTTCGTACTCACCTTACGCACATGGTCACTCAATTAAAGATTGCAATTTTGGATGCAATGATCAATCCCGGCCACTCAAAATAGGTTAGAGAGCCCTTTGGTGCATCGAGTACGTGGCTGTCATCAGAGAGCCTTCTTGGTCAATCCTTCGATTAGGTTCAGTCCCAGCGCTGCGAGCATGATCGAGGTAGTCGGCAAGTGTGGTGCTATGTATGGTTAGACTTGCACCAGACGTTCGCGTCAGAGGACGTCAAAACCATTGGGGGTGCCGTCATGAGAAATCTTGCAGCAACTTTGTTCTTATTGTTGTGCCTATCGAGCATCGTCTCGGCTGATCCGGCAACAGAATGCGGCGGAAGCAGTCAGGTCGAGGTTGGGGATTGCGTCGCTGATACGTTGCAACGGGTCAATACGACGGTCGACATCTATTTGGGCTTTGCGATGAGTTCTGCGGAAGAACTTGATGAAGTTACTGGCCGAAAAGTGGCTGTACCGGCTCTGGAAGCAGCACAGGCGACTTGGTCGGCCTATCGCGATGCCCAATGCGGCTATGTCGGGGCGACGTTTGGAGGCGGGTCCGGGACAGGAATTGCGATCAATTCTTGCAAGATCGAGCTTGGTCGGAACCGGGCAGAAGAGCTTATGCGCTATGTCCAATGAAGAACGTATGCCATCATGTGCGGGTCGTGAACATAGGGCGCACCAAGATGAGCTGGGTTTCCTCTGGCGATTGTCCTGAATATCATGACGTTAATATCCGCATTGATGGACTTTCTACAGGCATGGAATGATGAGCAGGACGAAGAAATCATGGAAAGACATCAAGCCTGTGCTGTCGAGGTTTTCCTCACCCCAATTGTTGGGTCTTGTGCAGGATTTATACCGTTTGAATGCTGAGAACGCCTCGTTCATGCACGCCCGTTTCCTGAGCGATGACACGAAAAATGACCACCTGGCCCCGTACCAGGCACGGATTCAACGGGCCATCTGCCCAAAGCAGCCCTGGAAGCAGGATGTGAAATTGGCCGAAGGGCGAAAAGCCATCAGCGAGTTCAAGAAAGCCAATGGTAACATCCCGGATTTGCTGACCCTCATGATCTACTACGTCAAATGTGGGAATGATTTCACCCTTGAGTTCGGCGACATCGACGAGGCTTACTATGACAGCTTGTGTTCAATGTTTGCAAAAGTCGTTCAAACACTGCTGGCACAAAATGATAGGCAACTTATAGTGGATTTTTTACCTGTCCTAGAGACGGAATTTCGCCGTGTTGATGATAAAATCGGCTGGGGATACCCTGACGAACTGTCTGATCATCTCGCCGACCTACGCGATGCATTCGAATAAGAGACTTGTCTCTGCGAACTCAAAAGCATCGACGGGCGGACCCGTATATTGATCCGCCCAATTCGTTCGGTCAACTTTCCACATACAAGACCAAGGTGTCTGGGCGCACTCCATCATGTTTCATAGCTTCTGCACCGGCGTCGGTTTTCATCATTGCGTCAAATGCATCCATGTTGTTGACCTCCATGTACAATGCTAGCCGGTTCGCGTTTCCCGGTAGCACGAACGTCCTTATATCAGTCGCTATTCCGGCAAAAACTTCGGCTCGTTTAGGAGAGGCTAACCAGTGGGCGACATCATTGACTTCGTGTGTGGCAATAATCTTTGGCATTATGCATTTCTCACTTTCAATCGCGCGTGTCGTCGACTTGATGGTATCCGTCTGGTGTCGGCGCGGTTTCAGGCCTTTTCCGGCTGCCAGTTCCACGGCATGAGTTCGTCGATGCGATTG
>NZ_JAIMIA010000049.1 GCF_019966495.1 Tateyamaria pelophila
GAGGATTGCCCGAAATTTTGGCAAAAAGCGTAGATAACCCTCATCGCCAGTGCTGTAAGCAGACAGGACACAGGTGGACCTGGTGGCACAGAACACATCTTCGGGAATATGCGCGCTGGTACGACGGTCGAGGTTATTTGCCCAGGCTTTCGGTAGCGCCGTTGATCAATCAACGCATCGCCCCGTGCTGCTGGCATAGCTTGCGCACAGACCGATCTGGCAGTTCCCGATCGGCTCCATTCGAAACTGAATGTTCCATCCTTCTCGATCTGCAGAAAGGTGGAAGCAGAAGGTGCGCGCAAACGAAACTGTGGTAATAGTCACCCCTCGATAGTGTCCTGATTGTAGGTATTTCCGATGGCAACGCTTCCCGACTTTCGTCTCGAAACCCATTTCGCCAAATGGGAATTCAAAGCGCGTTACCACCTCACGGCCTCGGACGCGCAGAGCATGTCCCTGCGCGAACTGCTTGCAATGGCCAGCCCGGAGGAACGCGAAGAGTTCGAGGGCATGTGGCTGGGCTATACCGAAACCTATGGCGCGCCCGATTTGCGCGATACAATCGCGGCAACCTATGCCAAGCAAAGCGCTGACAACATTTTGTGCTTTGCCGGGGCCAGCGAGGGGATCTTTGCTGCCAATACCGTCCTGCTGGATCGTGACAGCCATGCCATCGTGGTGACGCCCAACTATCAATCGCACGAAACGCTCCCCGTCACCATCTGCGAAGCAACTGGCGTGCCGCTTGATCCAGATGACGGCTGGTCGCTGGACATGGATCGCGTTGCCGCCGCGATCCGGCCAAACACCCGACTTGTGACGATCAACTTCCCCCACAACCCGACCGGCGCGATCCTTCCGCTCGATCACTATACCATGTTGATCGATCTGTGCCGTAAACATGGCATCTACATTCTGCATGACGAGATTTTCAACGGGCTTGGACCAACGGGCGCACAGCACCTGCCCTTCGTTGCCGACCTCTACGAACGGGGTCTGTCGCTCAACGTCATGTCGAAATCCTACGGCCTGCCGGGTCTGCGCATCGGATGGATCGCCAGTCAGGACAGGGCGGTTTTGTCAAAGATGGAGCGGTTGAAGCATTATCTTTCGATCTGCAATTCGGGACCAAGTGAGCGGTTGGCCAAGATCGCATTGACCCATCGCAAAGCTATTCTGGCGCGCAACTGTGCCATCGTGGATGAAAACCTGCCAAAATGGGATGCGTTTTTTGCCCGTCACCGGGACCTGTTCGACTGGCAGAGGCCGGATGGGTCCTGCATGGCGTTTCCCCGCTATAAAGGGGCCGAGGGCGTCGAAGTTTTTGCGCAATCTCTGGTGCAAGACAGCGGCGTGCTCCTCCTGCCCAGCACTATCTATCGTTCCGATCTGGGTGATACCCCAAACGACCGCTTTCGTCTTGGGTTCGGGCGCACGGGTCTGGACGAAGGATTGGCAGCACTTGAGGGACATATCATGCGCAATCGCAAGGCCTGAGGCTAGTCAGACGTCAAGCTCATCTATGAAGGCAAAAAATTCGGACACGGTGACCGGGTCCACATCCCGCCCGGTAAATCCTTCGATGTATGGCACCAGCCGCGACATGCGCAGGTCCATGGGTTCGCGCACTTCCAGCGCGTGATAGCCAAGCTGCATGAAGTAGACGATCCGCGCACGGGCGTCGGCCTCAACCGGATCATATTCAAATCGTTCGAACATCGCGATGACAGCATCCAGCCGTGCACCGTCGGCGGCGTGCACACGCGCGCGCAACCCATCGTCACGGCGCGACCATTCCCGAACCGCAAAGTCCAGGCCAGTATCAAACAGTGACGGATCCACGAAGCATCTGAAAAAGTTACAGAGAGCGCCGGAAATATTGGGAGCGGGCCGTTCGCAAAACGTGACAATCGTCGCGGTATTCCGGGCCGCCCATTCATCCAGCAAAGAATTCAGCAGGTCAGCCCTGTTTTCGAAATACCAGTAAAAACTGGAGCGAGACACTTTCAGCTTTTCGCTGAGCGTCAGGATTTTGACCTCTCCGGCACCATGATGCACCAGCACATCGCGGGCGATGTTCAACCAGTCCTCCCGCGTGACCCTGACATGGCCGACAAGCGGTTCTTTTTCGGGATCGTCCCGATGCAACAGAGGGGAAACGCGCCGGGGCATCGCCTAGCTTTCCGGTGGCGCACCGCCCTCGGCGGTCCGCTTTTCGATGAAACGGCGCAAGCTCTCAACCCGTGCCTCGTCTAGATCAGGGCGATTATCTGCAGCCAAAATCCCTTTCCACACGCTCGTGGCGCGTGTGCTTGCGTCCTTCGCCCCCCGTTCCGTCCACGTTCCGAAATTGGCATAATCATGCACGATCGGTTCATAGAATTCAGTGTTGTAGCGCGCCATAGTCTGGCCGGTGGCAAAGAAGTGCCCGCCGGGATTTACTTCAGACAAGGCGTCAAAGCCAATTTCATCCGAGCCCGCCTGCGCGCCGGAACAAAGTTCGGCGACCATGTTCAGAACCTCGACATCCGCGATCAGCTTTTCATAAGAAACGCTTAATCCGCCCTCCAGCCAGCCTGCTGCGTGGATGATGACGGTCGCGCCCGCCATCAGACAGCCCCACAACCCCATCTGGTTTTCATTGGCCGCCTGCACGTCATTGATATTCGACGCCGATCCGGCCGCCGACCGCCACGGCAATCCGATAAACCGCGCCAGTTGCCCTGCCGCCAGCGACGCCTGAAAATGCGATGGCGTGCCAAAGGCAGGTGCACCCGATTTCATATCCACATTCGACGTGAACGTGCCGTAGCAGACCGGAGCCCCGGCCCGCGTCAGTTGGGTCAGCGTGATGGCTGCCAGCGCTTCACAATGGCTGAGCGTGATTGCACCGGCGACCGTGATCGGTGCCATCGCGCCCATCAGTGTAAATGGGGTCACGATCGAAACCTGCCCGGCCCGCGCAAAATCAATCAGCCCCTGTGCCATGGGAATGTCGAGCGTGCGCGGACTGTTGGTGTTGATGATCGTATAGCAGTACGGGTTTGCCGCAAATTCTTCATCCGACACGCCGCGAAAGTCCCGCAACATCTCGAAACTGTCCATCACTTGCGGTGTTCCACGCGAAAACACGAAGGGAAATTTGTCTGACAGTGTCAGTTGCGCATCCAAAGTAAAATAATGTCGCACATTTGTTGCGATATCCTGCGGCTCGATCAACGGCGGCATCATCTGAAGCACGTCGAAATGGTGTGTCAGTTGGACGAGTTCACGGAAATCCACACCTCGTCCGGGGCGACGGCCACGCTCGAGGTCGGTTGCATGCGGTGCACCGGCACCGGGTTGAAACACAAGGCTTCCCAACTCCAGCAGAACATCCCGGTCGCGGTGCCCCGCGCGGCAGTCAATCGACCGCGGCGCAGAAGCCAGCGCCGCGTCGACGATATCGCGACCGATGAACACCATCTCGGTCGCCTCATCGACGCGTGCTCCGGCGGCGGCGAAAATTTTGCGCGCTTCGGGCAGAATGACCTTGATGCCCAAGTCTTCCAGCGTCCGCAACGCCGTGGCGTGCATATTTGCAATTTGATCCGCAGAGAAGACATCCATCGGCGGGAACGGATTTTTCAACTGGCGATAGTTCGTCTTGCGCACAGGTGTGCTGGCCGCGTCCCGCTTCCGTCTTCGTCCGCTGCGTTCCGGTCGCGTGATTTCGCGGTCCATGGCGTTATCCCCGCATCGCGGTGCCAGCCGGATCATAGGGCGACGGCGCGATGACCTGTGCCGGGCGTTCGACCCCGACGACATGCACGGTCAGCGCCGTTCCGGTCTGTGCAACGTCCTGGTTTACCATCGCCATGGCCAGCGACTTGCCAACCGTGTGGCCATAGCCGCCCGAGGTTACAAAGCCGACCTTCTTGCCATCTTGCCATACGGGTTCGTACCCGCTGGCATCCGCGTCCAACGCGTCGATCTCAAGTGGGACAACCACTTGTGCAGGGCCGTTGCCATCGCGTTCCTGTTCCGCCGCCGTGCGTCCGATAAAATCCGCCTTGGACCAATCGATCCAACGGTCCATCCCGGTTTGCGCAGCGGTATAACCTTGGGTAAATTCCGCGTTCCAGATGCCAAAGCTTTTTTCAAGGCGCAGGCTGAGCAGCGCGTTGAACCCGACCTCGCGGATGCCCAGATCGGCCCCGGCGTCCAACAGCAGTTTGCGCAACCCGATATGTTCGGCCGCGGTGCAATGAATTTCATATCCCAATTCGCCCGCGACCGACAAACGACCAACCTTGGCACGAATCAAGCCGATGTCGAACTGGCCGCAGCCCATGAAGGGCAGATCACCAATAGGTCCATCCGTGAGCTTTTCGATCACCTTGCGACTGTTTGGCCCGGACAGGCTGAACCCCACGACAGCATCAGAGATATCGCGCACTTCAATACCGTCGGTCATGTGATCGCTGAACCAACGCATATGCCAGTCGCGCAGGTAATAGCTGCCCATGATCCACCAGGTGCCATCGCCCCAATTGAACACGGTCAGATCCCCGCGCAGCTTTCCGGTTGGTGACAGCATCGGCGCAAGACGGGCGCGACCGGGTCCGGGCAATTTGGAGGCCATGACGTGATCCAGCCACGCCTCTGCCCCCGCGCCCGACACTTCGAACCGCGAGAAGCCCGAGATGTCCAAAAGGCCCACGGCCTCACGTACCGCTTTGCATTCCCCGGCCACGACCTCGAACGCGTTGGATCGTTTCAGTGTCGGTTTTTCCTCAAAATCAGGCATCGGTGCAAAGTAGAGCGGCAGTTCCAGCCCATAGCTCGCCCCCCAACGGCACCCCGCCGCCGTCATGTCCGAATAGGCAGGCGCCATTTTCACGGGACGCCCGGCTGGCAATTGTTCATTGGGGTAGGTCATCACAAAGCGTCGGGTATAGAACTGGCCGGTGGTCTCCTTGATGAATCGCTTGTTCTGGGCGTAGTCGCCATAGCGGGCGACATCCATGCCGAACACATCCGCTTCGGCCTCGCCGTGGATCATCCATTCGGCCAGTGATTTGCCAACGCCACCGCCTTGCAAGAAACCCGCCATGACGGCACAGGCGCACCAATACCCGGGCTTGCCCTGCACCGGCCCCACAAGCGGGTTGCCATCCGGCGAAAAGGTAAAGGCCCCGTTGACCCAGGTTTTCACGCCTACATCCTGCAATGCCGGATAGCGCTCAAATCCCAGCGTCAGCTCATGCTCGATCCGGTCGGTGTCTTCCTGTTGCAGTTCGAACCCGTATTCCCACGGCGCGCCGTCCATCATCCAGTGCTGGTGATCGACCTCGTAGATTCCCAGCAGGATGCCCTTCTGGTCCTGGCGCATATAGGTGAACCCTTCGAGGTCGACGGTCATCGGCACCTCAAAGTCGATCTGTTCCAACTCCGGGATCGTGTCGGAAATCAGGTAGTGATGGTTGAGTGGCGAAACAGGCAATTCGATGCCCGCCATGCGCCCCACCTGCTTGGCCCAAAGGCCCGCCGCGTTGACCACGTGTTCGCAGATGATCGTGCCTTTTTCGGTGACAACCTGCCAGCCGTCTGCGGTTTGGTTCAGTTCCAGCACACGATTGTTTTCGATGATCGTGGCACCACGTTTCTTTGCGGCCCCGGCATAGGCATGCACCGTGCCGGTGGTGTCGACATACCCTTCGCGGTCGGCCCACATACCGCCCAGAATACCCTCTGTGGACATGATCGGGCACAACTCACCTGCCTCTTTTGGCGTGATCAGCCGCACGTCTTCGATGCCGATCGATTGGAAGGTCCGATAGGCCGATTGCAGCCATTCCCACCGATCCGGCGTCCCCGCCAACGTCATCCCACCTGTCATATGCAGGCCGATGTTCTGACCTGATTCCTCTTCGATCTCGGACAGCAGATCGATGGTGTAGGCCTGAAGCGCTGCGATATTGAGGTCCGCGTTCAGCGCGTGAATACCGCCCGCGGCATGCCAGCTTGACCCGGCGGTCAGAACCGAACGCTCGATCAGACACACATCGCTCCAACCGAATTTGGCCAGATGGTAGAGCACGGAAGTGCCCACAACACCGCCCCCGATGACAACAACACGGTAATGAGAATTCATGAATGTTTCCCTCATGACAAAAGACGCAGATGAACGACCATACAGTCCTGTCCAAGACCCTGCACAGCTTTGTACAGGTCTGTCTAGAGTGATTGACGGCAGGTTGCTTGGGCCGGTGTGCGCTGCGAAGAACTCGCCCTGACACGCACAGCCCCTGCATCTGTAGCATCCGCAGGAACCGACATTTCATCAATGGCGGTCTGCGCCATCCATCTCAGACCGAAATTTCGGAACGATGCCCAAATTTTTGGGTCAGATATTGATCTGATGATGCAACACGGAGCCCGCATAAGCCGTACCGTTGCCCGCCATTACCACCAACAACACCTCGACGTACGCTTTGATGGGCCCGCCAAATACGACAATACCGCGGCATCTGCCGCACCGGTTTCATAAAACGTTGCCACCGCCCTCCTTACCCAAAGAGACTTGGCATTGGTTCCGGAAGTACTTGGTAAACATTCGTCTCATCACCCGGGCGCGCCGGACAGCGTCATACCATTGCTCACCGATGGAAACTGTTTTTATGCCTGCCCACCAAAGTTTCTAATTTCCATACCCTCAAGACACCTCGGAGGTATGAGCGTCAACTACACTGCCGCTCGCACGGGCGGATAAACGCATTCCGGGGGGAAAAAGTTCGAGCAATCGACAGGCATCCGGCACCGGTCCCTCGCTTCATCTTGCGGAAAAAACTCTCCCCGAAGGGCCGGTTTCAATCAAGTGCGTCGCCGCGCCAAATGTCCGTCAGGCAGAAACAAGCTCCGCCTGAACGAACAATACCTCAGCCCACGTGAAACAGCGTTGAGAACATCTTGGGGTCGATGCTTTCAGTGGCAAATGTCTCGCCTTCCGTCAGCACTGACACCGCGTCGTGACTGTGCAGGCTTTCCTGATGGCTGGCGACAACCCGGAAATCGGCGACACGCACATCGGCCAACAATTGCTGGCAAAACAAGCGCGCCGCGTCTTCGACAAATATCGGATTGGCCGCGTTCAACTCGGCAAAAGCCTGTTCATCCTCGCGTTTGACCATTACCTGCGTTTCTGTCGGGACCGCACGACGACAGGCTTCGATCAGATCCTCGAACCACAGGCAGTCTGCGCCATCTTCCAGCACCACCGATATGCGCGCGACCGAGCGCTGCGAATGCGGTGTCGCCAACTGCCCGCGTGTGGCGCGGGCATGCTCAGAAAGTTCCAGCGAACACGGACAGGTCGACGAGTAGATATAGTCCAGATGCATGATCTTTTTGCGCACACCGGCCTGTTCCACCAGTTCCAGTGCAATGTCATAATATTGATAACCGAAAAGACCCGAGCGCAGGCTCTCCATCTTCATTGGAAAGCTGAAGCGCATCTGGATGCGTGCATCAAAGCTTTCCAGATCGGTCTTATAGTCGTCCAGCGCCGCTTCGATCACCTCAAAGCTGAAGGTTTCACCGGCATATTCGTAAAACGACCGCATGATTCGGGACATGTTAATGCCCTTCTTGTCAGCCTCAAGGCTGACTGTGCCGGTCACCGATGTCTCCAGCGTCAGGGCTTCACCGGAACGGGTTTGCACCCGCAAAGGCAGTCGAAAATTCGAGATGCCAACATGCTGGATCTGTTGTTTGGCGCCACGGATCAGGCTGGACGGTCCGTTCTGCAGATCGGGCAACGTCTCCTTGTACGCGCCGTCCACTTTGAATGTCTCGGGATAGGTCCGCGCAAAGGCCGGATACTCTACACCATCTGCGCCCGGAACCAGACGGGCGACCGATGGGTCAAGTTCGATTATATCTGTTGTGCTGGCGGATTTGGCCCAGCGGCGCAGCAAGTCCAATGCCGCTTCGGCCTCATCTCGTTCGGGTATTGCCGTGATGTCGGGCGTATGAATGTTCATAAAGTAGCCCCCCTTTCTATCTGTTCTGTCGGACATGTAAGCGTTCCGCCGCGCATGTCCATCTTTGCTAACGTATACGTGTCTTTCCGCAAACTGGATGACATTCGGTCAGAAAAATTGAACAGCGCAGTCCAGTGGCTCCTTTCAAATGCCTCACTCCGCCTTGGCAAGCGCCTGCAGGACGTCCGCGATCAGGTCATCGCTGTCCTCAATGCCGACGGACATGCGCACAAGCCCCGGCGTGATCCCAAGCGCATCCTTTTGGTCTTGGGGCAGCCGCTGATGCGTGGTTGTGGCAGGGTGGGTCAGGATCGACTTGGCATCGCCAAGGTTGTTCGAGATGATCGCGATCTTCAGCGCATTTAGAAAGCGAAACGCCGCCGCTTGCCCGCCTCTGAGGTCCATCGACAAGACCGTCCCGCCCTTGCCACCCATCTGTGCCTGCACCAACGCGTGCTGGGCGTGACCGGGATGCCCGGGATAGATCACCCGCGACAATGCGGCGTGCCCGCTGACAGCATTTGCCAGCTTGAGTGCGCTGTCGGCTTGCGCCCGCACGCGCAGTTCCATCGTTTCCAGCCCCTTGAGCATAACCCAGGCTGTGAACGGCGACATGGATCCGCCCGTGTGTTTCATATAGGGTTCGACGGTTTTTCGGATGAACTCCCGTGTGCCCATGATCACACCGCCCAGCGCGCGCCCCTGCCCGTCCACATGTTTGGTCGTGGAATAGATGACCACGTCCGCGCCTTGCGCAATCGCATCGGAAAACACAGGTGTAGCAAACACATTGTCGACCAATACCGTCGCACCGACGGCATGAGCCAGTGTCGAAACAGATTTTATATCGATGACTTCCAGCGTTGGATTGGAGATGGATTCGAAAAATACCGCCCGCGTTCCAGGGGTAATTGCAGCCTCCCAGGCGGCCAGATCCGTGCCATCGACAAAGACAATTTCGACGCCATAGCGCGCCAGAATGTCCTCAAGCACATACAGGCATGACCCGAAGAGCGCACGCGCCGAGACAACCCGATCACCGGCTCTCAGCATCGACGTCAGCGCACCGGATACAGCCGCCATGCCCGACGCGGTGGCAAAGGCATCCTCGGCGCCCTCAAGCATTGCGATCCGCTCTTCGAACATCCGCACCGTCGGGTTGCCATACCGCGCATAGATGAATTCGTCGGGACCGGCCTCAAGAAACCGGGCCTCGGCGGCCTCGGCGCTGTCGTAGACAAAGCCCTGCGTGAGAAATATAGCCTCGCTCACTTCGCCATACTGACTGCGGCGGGTGCCGCCATGCACAGCGCGGGTCCGCGGATTCCAGTCGTCGCTCATCTTCAACTCCATATGGGCCTGAGATGGGGCCAGGCCACGAAAAAGCCCCCGAAACGCGGTCAAGCGAAAGGGGGGCTTTCATCCTGACCTTTTAGCAGTTTTGCCCGCTGTCTTCTGCTGAAAACGCCGACGTGGCCCGCAATCCGGTAACAAATCGCCACTGGCACACGGCTACGCCCAGAACTGTTGCGCGTCAACACCGTCACGGTGCTGTAACCGTAAATTCATGCCGACGTCATATGCGTATACCATAGCGAACCCACTAGATGTGGTAGGAGGTGCTCTGATGCCCATCCTGAGACTGAATGCCGGACTTGAGGGGCCTGCTCTGCACGGGTCTCCGGCCTCCGCGACAAGGGCCGTTGCCTCTGCCGCTATGGGCACCGGCCCCGTGATCGTAATGATCCACGGGTATAAGTATGACCCGGACTGTGCCAGACACTCGCCCCACACGTCGATATTTGCGGGAACAACACGCCCGATCCTGACCGAAAATGTTCAGTGGTTGCACCATCTTGGCTTTGGCATCGGTGATCCGAACGAAGGGCTGGCGATTGCCTTTGCATGGCGCGCGCGCGGCAGCCTTTGGCAAGCCCAGCGAGCCGCCCGTCTGGCGGGACAGCAACTGGCGGTTGTCATCACTGCGATCCACAATCGCGCGCCCGGCCGTCCCATTCACATCGTATCCCATTCGATGGGATCGGAGGTGATCTTTGAAGCGCTGCACCGTTTGCCTGCAAATAGCGTTGACCGCATCGTGACACTGACCGGGGCCAGCTATGCCAGCCGGGCCGCAGACGCATTGCAGCAGACCGAAGCGGGCCGGAGTTCTGCATTGATCAATGTGACAAGCCGCGAAAACGATCCCTTCGACTTTCTGTATGAGCGATTGATCCCGCCGCCGCAGCGCGGTGATCTGGCCATGGGGCGCGGGATCGATCTGCCCAATGCTGTGACGCTCCGGCTGGATTGCGCCCGCACACTGGCGCAACTGGCGCGGTTCGGCGGGCATATTGCGGCCCCCTCGCGCCGGATCTGTCACTGGTCAGGATATACACGCCCCGGTGCGCTGCGGTTTTATGCCCGCGCGCTGCGTCACCCGGCTGCGGTTCCGTTGAGCGCCTTGCAGCAGACCCTGCCTTCGACTGATGCAAGCCGCTTGAAACCTTCGCTTGCCTTGTCGCGTTTACGTCAAACTCAGTCCGGTCCGCACCACCCTCATCAGGATCAGCGCAAGGCGATGTGATGCGACTTACCATTGAACGCTGGGGAACGTTCGATGACTTAAAGGCAGCCTGACACCGTGCATTGCAAGACACGAAACGATCGCCGACCATCCCGTAAGGCGCACCCATGGTGCGCCATTGTCACGCCTGATCGCTGCTTTTGTCAGCATCATCCTCGATCAGATAGGATTGCAAAGCCGTGATTTGCCAGAACAAAAACGCAATGAGGGCGATGGGAAAGCCAAAGGTTTCGATCTTGACCCAAGTATCGGTCGACATCGTGCGCCAGATCACTTCGTTCAGCACGGCCAGTGCGACAAACATTGCGCAGAGCCGCTTGGTCAGGATCATCCATCCTTCGTCGCGCATCGGCATTGCTTCATTGAGGACATAAGCGAGCCAGCTTTGACCACGCAGCAGGCCGATGCCCAAAAGCAACGCGAACACGCCATAAACGATGCTGGTCTTCATCTTGAAGAACCGCTCGTCGTTGAAATAGGCCGTCAGCCCACCAAAAAATACGACCATGAACGCCGTGAACAACTGCATGCGACTGAGTTTTCCGGTCATGGCCCAAAGCACGGCCATGCAGATCAACAGGATCGGTACAAAGACCAGCGTGGCCACGATGAAGCCGGAATATTCTGTCCCGCCCATCACGTAACTGTTGTCGCGGATGCGCAGATAGATCAGGAAAAAGACCAGCGGCGGGCCCAGTTCGAGCACTTGCTTCAGGATCGGGTTAATCTCGCGTGTGTCACTCATTTTTTGCCTTTATCCGCCCATTTCAACAATCACGGCCCCAAGCGCGATCAAGGTCATCAGGGCCACCCGCCGCGGGCCTACTGTTTCTTTCAGAACCAGCCAACCGATCACCGCAGCAAAGACAGTCGAGGTTTCGCGCAATACCGCAGCTTCGCCCACTTTGTCGAGCCGCGTCGCCATCATGATAGAGCCGAAACTGAGAAAGGCGACAATGCCACCGAAAACCCCACGCAACATCAATGGCGGAACAGCGGGCGCGTTGACCATCCTTCGCCAGCGCAGATAGGCGATCGGCGGCATGAAAACCCCGTCGATCATGAAAAACCACGCCAGAAAGGTGAAGGGATTTTCCGTCGCGCGAATGCCGTATGCGTCATAAGTTGTATAAAGCGCCACGAAGAGCCCGGTGATGAACGCAAGTCCCAGTGCAAGATGCAGCGTATCCCGCTCGGTTTCGAGATAGCGCAGATTATAGGCCGCAAGGCCAAAGATACCCGCCAGCAATGTTCCGACACCCATCCACTGGACCGCCGTAAACGTTTCACCAAACAGCAGGTAGGCCCCAATGACCGTAAAGAGCGGCCCGGTACCACGGACGACCGGGTAGACCACTGTGTAGGACCCTTTAGTGTAGGCCCAAGCCTGAAGCAGCTTGTAGGCCACATGGATCATCCAGACGATTGCAAAGATGGACCACATGTGAGGCTCCGGCCAGGGCACCACGAACAGAGCGAAGGGGGCCGCCATCAGACAATAAGAGGCGTCAATCGCACCGCGTGTGAGCCACGGATCGTGCCGCCCCTTTTGCAGGGCGCCGAAAACCGCATGCAAGAAGGCCGCCAATATGGCGAGCGCCAGCGCGACCTGATGGCCTGTTTGCGTGCCTTCAATACTCACCAGCCAGTCAGTCATGGGCAAAGAGGCGGGGCAGGCACCGCCTTACGGGCGATGTTCCTGATGTGGCGACGGAAATGTTTCTGTTGTCGGGGGGCCAGCCCCCCGGCCTGCGGCCTCCCCCCGGGATATTTTGGGCCGAACGAAGTATCCGGACTCATTCCCGGTCGAGACCGGTGAGCGCGGCAGCAAAATCGTCCGGGTCGAACGGGGAAAGATCGTCGATCTGTTCGCCCACGCCGATCGCATGGATTGGAAGACCAAACTTGTCCGCAAGCGCGACCAGCACACCGCCCTTGGCAGTCCCGTCCAGTTTGGTCATCACGAGACCGGACACATCAGACACTTCCTGGAAAACCTTGACCTGATTCAATGCATTTTGACCAGTTGTCGCATCCAGCACCAACAACGTATTGTGCGGCGCACTTGGATCTTTCTTGCGAATGACCCGTACGATCTTGGCCAGTTCCTCCATCAGATCGCCGCGATTCTGCAACCGTCCAGCCGTGTCGATCATCAGCAGGTCGGCGCCATCCTCCTGGGCTTTGGTCATCGCATCGTAGGCAAGACTTGCCGGATCCGAGCCTTCGGGCGCGGTGAGGACGGGCACGCCTGCGCGTTCGCCCCAGACCTGCAACTGTTCCACCGCAGCGGCACGGAATGTATCGCCCGCCGCAATCACCACCGATTTGCCGCCGGCTCTGAATTGGCTGGCCAACTTGCCGATGGTCGTGGTTTTGCCGGAACCATTGACCCCCACCACCAGCACGACTTGCGGCTTTTGCGCATAGAGCGGCAGTGGCTTGGCGACGGCCTCCATGATCCGGGCAATTTCTCCGGCCATGAGTTGCTTGATTTCGGTGACAGACAGTTTCTTGCCCATCCGCCCTTCGGCCATGTTTGCCGTGACCCGCAGCGCTGTATCGACGCCCATATCGGAGGCGATCAGCAACTCTTCGAGCTGTTCGAGCATGTCATCGTCGAGCGTGCGCCGCAAAACGGGTGCCGCATCCTTGCGTCCCATAAGCCGCCCCAGAATGCCCTGTTTGGCGGGGGCCGTTTCTGCGGGTGCAACCGGATCTGTCAACGTCGGCATCGCGACCGGCTTTGGCCTTGCCGCAACCGGGGGCTCTGTTTTCTCGGACGTTTCTTTTGCCGTCGGGGCATCTGGCGTTGAGGGCGGGACAACGACCGGAGCAGGATCAACATCGGGCGTTTGCGGTGCAGGGCTCGGAAGGTGGACAGGTTCGCGTTCTCTGGCCGGCTCCGGGATCGGTATTGTGTCGGGTTCCGGATTTAGCTCAGGTTCCGGCTCCGCCGCCGCATCTGACCGGGGTTCAGAGGGCGGTTCCGGTTCCGGCACCGGGTCCAGCGCAGGCGTGGACTCGGGCGTCGGCTCAAGATCGGCTGCAGGCGCAGGTTGTTCTTTTGGTGCGGATTCTTCCGTCGGATCGGGGGCGGTGTCAGGTGCAGTGACAAGGTCGGGGTCTGCCGCCGCTTCGATCCCGCCATCTTCCACAATTGCTTCCAGCCCCTCGTCAATCCTGGACGAAGACTTGAACAGCCGATCTTTAAGTTTCTTGAAAAACGCCATGGTGCCCCGGTGCTTGTGCTCACACCTGACCTAATACGCCAGCGTCGGCGTGAAAAGGCACCTTGTGCATTCAAGGTGCCTTTGGGCGCGTCAGATTTCGTCGGGGAAATGTTTCATCGTCAACCGGATCGGGTTGGGCGCGGCCTGCCCCAGACCGCAGATCGATGCATCGGTCATGGCCGTGCAAAGCTCATCCAGCAATCCCTGATCCCACGTGTCTGCCTGCATCAACTTGACGGCCTTTTCGCAACCGACGCGACACGGGGTGCACTGGCCACAGCTTTCATCCTCGAAAAATCGCAGCATGTTGAGGGCGGCGTCACGGGCACGATCCTGATCGGACAAGACCACGACGGCGGCAGAACCGATGAAACTGCCATGTGGTTGCAGCGTGTCGAAGTCGAGCGGCACGTCGGCCATTGACGCAGGGAGCAGGCCGGAGGATGGCCCGCCAGGCTGATAGGCTTTGAAGACGTGACCGTCTGCCATGCCGCCACATGCGGAGATGATGTCCGTGATCGTCGACCCTGCCGGTAGCAGATAGACGCCCGGGGTCGCGACGCGACCCGAGACCGAATAGCTGCGCAACCCCTTGCGTCCGTTCTTTTCGGTTGTGTTCAAGACATCCGGCCCTTCGCGACATATGCGCGTGATCCAATGCAGGGTTTCAACGTTGTGCACCAAGGTAGGCTGGTTGAAGATACCGACCTGCGCCACGTATGGGGGCCTGTGACGTGGCAAGCCGCGCTTGCCCTCGATGCTTTCGATCATCGCGGATTCTTCACCGCAAATGTAAGCCCCGGCCCCACGCCGCAGGTCGATGAAACCTTCTGCGACGATCCCTGCGGCCTCGAGTGCCCTGATTTCGCGGCGCAGAATCTCGAGCACTGCCGGATATTCGTCCCGCATGTAGATGAAGGTCGTTTCTGCTTCGACAGCCCAGGCTGCGATCAACATACCTTCAAGAAAAAGGTGCGGCACGCGTTCGAGATAATAGCGATCCTTGAACGTGCCCGGTTCGCCCTCGTCCCCGTTCACGGCGAGGTATCGGGGCCCTGCATTGGCCCGCACAAAGCCCCACTTGGTTCCGGCTGGGAAACCCGCGCCGCCCAACCCACGCAACCCGCTTTCCTTGATCTGCGCCTGCACGGCTTCCCAATCACCGGCCTTGCGCAGAGACGAAAGCGTTTCATAGCCGCCTTCGGCAACATAGGCGTCCAATGCCTCATATGCGGGCAAATGCGCATGGGTACCATTCGCGGCGATCGCTGCATGGACTTTTTCAGGCGTCGCATGGTCGATGTGGTTATGGCCCAGTTCCAGAACCGGGGCCGTGTCACAGCGGCCCATGCAGGGCGCGCGCAAGACGCGCACCCGGGTTGGGTCCAGCCCGTCTTCGAGCGCGGATTTCAACTTCTGCGCGCCTGCCAATTCGCAACTGAGCGAATCGCAGACCCGGATGGTCAGCGCGGGCGGCGGTGTTTCGCCTTCTTTGACTACATCAAAATGGGCATAGAAGGTGGCGACCTCATAAACTTCCGCCATGCTCAAGCGCATCTCTTCGGCCAGTGCGCGCAGGTGCGCCGCAGACAGATGACCGTATTCATCCTGAATGAGATGCATGTACTCGATCAGCAGATCGCTGCGTCGCGGTGCATCGCCCAAAAGCGCGCGCACGTCATCCCAAGCCTGATCTTCCAGCGCACGGCCTTTGGGACGGACACGGCCTTTGCCTTTTCCCGACTTCCAGACGCCCTTGCCTTGCTTTGCCTGATCCAGTGCCATGTCGCACTCCTAATCCTGTTTGCGCGTAAACTAGCAGCGGTGTGGTAGATACATCAGCCCAAAAGCGACCCCAAACGGTGCAAAGCACGCGCCGATGATGATCATGCTGGCGTGCATCAGTTACGTTTGGGCTCGAAAGCACCGATATGCGTGGGCTGGATCGGATCGCGTCGGCGTCCAGTCCCCCATATCGGATGATTCTGAAGCATGGTCGAACGCCGGATTGCGCAGATAAAAGACCCCGCACGCAGCATAACATCCGCGTGGGCAGGCTGGCGCACGCGCCGCACCTCTGGCATTGTGTCAGCATGAAATATCTTGCCGCCGTTCTTGCGCTGACCCTGTCGAGCCTACCCGCTCTTGCCGAGCCTATGAGTGCGGCGGAGTTTGAAGCTTACGTGACGGGAAAGACGTTGTATTATGGCAATGATGGAGTCGCCTATGGCGCTGAAATCTATCATGAAAATCGGCGTGTCACATGGTCATTTCTCGATGGAAACTGCAAGGAAGGCTACTGGTACGAAGCGGAGCCTGCAAATATCTGCTTTGTCTACGAGGACAGAACTGACACGCAATGCTGGACCTTCGAGAGAACAGGGCGTGGACTGCGCGCGACCTTCACCAGCGATCCCGACACGACCGAGCTTTATGAAGCGCAGGATTTGGGCGAGGAACTCATCTGCCTCGGCCCGAAGGTCGGCGTTTGACCAAGGTCATGTGACGTGACGGGCGGACGATGCGTCCGCCTTACGGGGACCATGGCAACCTTGTCCGTAAGGCGCACCCTTGGTGCGCCATCCGTCAGAACAGGGACCCTTGCTCGGGTGGTTTTGCGCCAGACTTGCGCGCGCCGCCTGCGCCGCCCAGTCGCAGACGCCCATCGCTGAACTCGATCTCAAGCCCGCTGGCCTGTTCTGCTGCTGATTTGGTCGTGAGGATCTCGCCCCCGCCACGCACCACCGCATAACCGCGCGCCAGGGTCGCCTTGTAGCTGAGCGTTTCGCGCAACCGATCCATCGCCTCAAGTCGATGGCTCAGCCGTTCAATTTGGCGCGCACCTGTCGTGCGCAATCGTCCGACCAATGCCTGCAACCGTTGTTCGGCCTGAACGCGGTCTTGGGTTAACTTGCGCGGACTGAGACGGGCCGCCCGCGCTTCATATCGGTCCCTCTTGCCCTGCGCTGCCCGCGCCAGCGCTGGCCCCAATCGTGCGCCTAGGTCATCCAGACGCTTGCGTTCGTTGCGCACCTGCCGGGCCAGCATCGCCGGCCGCAGGCTGCCGGACGCATCCGCCAGTCGGACCTTGCGTCGCTGCACGCCCCCGATCAGGGCCGGTCCAAGTCGATCCCCAAGCACGTCAAGACGCTGGCGCGGCCCTTCCACCAGCACCTCAGGCCTCGGCAATGCACGACCCAGATCGCGCAAACGCTGCCCGCGGCGTTGCAAACCACCGCTGAGAGCCCCTGTCATTCGGGCCCCTGCCCCGTCGAGCCAGGCCATCAACTCGTGGCGCACAGGCACGGCAAGCTCTGCCGCAGCCGTCGGCGTCGGCGCACGCCGATCAGACACGAAATCAATCAAAGTCGTGTCGGTTTCGTGCCCGACTGCGGATATCAACGGGATTTCGGATGCAGCTGCCGCGCGGGCGACGATTTCCTCGTTGAAACCCCAAAGATCCTCGACCGATCCACCGCCGCGCGCCACGATCAGCAAATCCGGTCGCGGGATCGCGCCTCCAATTGCAAGCGCATTGAATCCGGCAATCGCGCGCGCCACTTCCGGGGCACATTTGGCGCCTTGTACCGCCACAGGCCAAATCAGCACCTTTCGCGGAAAACGGTCCCGCAATCGGTGCAGGATATCCCGGATCACAGCGCCCGACGGAGAGGTGACGACCCCAATGACGTCCGGAAGGTAGGGCAGATTCTTTTTGTGCGCCGGATCAAACAAACCTTCGGCCTGCAACAGCGCCTTGCGCTTTTCCAACAGCGCCATCAGTGCGCCCATGCCGGCCGGTTTGATGTCTTCGATAATGATCTGGTACTTGGATTGACCAGCAAATGTGGTCAAGCGGCCAGTTGCCACGACTTCCATGCCCTCTTCGGGCTGGGTTTGCAGGCGGGCGGCGACCCCTTTCCACAAAATGCCGGAGATGACAGAGCGGTCGTCCTTGAGGTCCAGATAAACATGACCCGAACGCGGTCGACTGACCCGGCCAACTTCGCCCCGAATGCGTACGTGGGAAAACTCGCCCTCGATCAGCCGCTTTACCGCGCCCGAGATGTCCGAGACGCTATATTCCGGGGCGTTCAGCCCGTCCGAGGGTTCATCGATCAGGTCCATTTCCGTTCCTTGTGCATGGCCGCACTCCAGCTTAGAACGAGGGCGCGCAAAGGCCAAGGAGTGCTGCCCCATGAACATCTTAATTCTCGGCGGCGGTGGTCGTGAACATTCGCTGGCCTGGGCTGTTCTCCAGAACCCCAAATGCGACCGCCTCGTCGTGGCGCCAGGCAATGCGGGTATTGCGGCGATTGCCGATTGCGCATCGCTCGACATATCGGACGGCGGTGCCGTCGTCACCTTCGCCGAAGAAGAGGCGATTGATTTCGTCATAGTCGGCCCCGAAGCGCCACTGGCCGCAGGGGTTGCGGATCGCTTGCGGGATGCCGGCGTACTCGTCTTTGGGCCAAGTCAGGCGGCGGCAGAGTTGGAAGCGTCCAAAGCGTTCACCAAGGCGATCTGTGACGCGGCCAATGCGCCGACGGCGGCCTATGGCCATTTTACGGATGCGGACGCGGCGAAAGCCTACGTACAGGCCCAAGGCGCGCCAATTGTCGTCAAAGCCGACGGCCTCGCGGCGGGCAAAGGTGTCATCATCGCCGAAACCGTGGCACAGGCCGAAGCCGCCATTGACGACATGTTTGGCGGAGCCTTTGGCGGGGCGGGCGCCGAAGTTGTGATCGAAGAGTTCATGACCGGCGAGGAAGCCTCGTTCTTTGTGCTGTGCGACGGAACGGATGTTCTGCCGATCGGTACGGCGCAAGACCACAAGCGCGTCGGCGAGGGCGACACCGGGCCCAACACTGGCGGAATGGGGGCCTATTCGCCCGCGCCCGTTCTGACAGACACCATCGCAGAGCGCGCTTTGGCAGAGATCATCCGCCCCACGATGGCCGAAATGGCGCGTCGCGGCATGCCCTATCAAGGCGTGCTTTACGCGGGGCTGATGATTGAAGACGGTGCACCGCGGTTGGTGGAATACAATGTGCGCTTTGGCGATCCTGAATGTCAGGTTCTGATGATGAGGCTGGGCGCGCAGGCCTTTGACCTGATGCACGCCGCCGCCGAAGGACGCCTGGACAGCGCGCAGGTTAACTGGGCCGATGACCATGCCATCACCGTCGTGATGGCCGCCAACGGCTACCCAGACAGCTATGACAAAGGCGCCGTCGTCGGTGGCCTGGACACGCTGCCCGAAACCAGCAGCCAGATGGTGTTTCATGCGGGCACCACACTCAAGGACGGCGCGATTACCGCCTCGGGCGGGCGCGTGTTGAGCGTGACCGCGCGTGGGACGACGCTCGGCGAGGCTGCGGAGCGGGCTTATGCAATGGTGGATCAGATCGACTATCCCGATGGATTTTATCGTCGTGATATCGGTTGGCGCGCTCTGTAAAGCACCTGACCCAAGAAGCGATGTCTCAGCCTGCGCGCCTCCCGCAGAGACTTTTTCAAGACAGGGGCGTGCCTTCGCAGAGCACAGGATCCGTCGTAATTTCGGTGACCCGCTGAATCTCACGGCTCTCGGCAGACATGACAAGGATTTCGGTGTCCCGCTGGAACGGCATCCAGCAATTGTCCGGATTCGGAAAGTTCTCGTAAATGAAGCAGAGCAGAGGGCCGCGAATGTCGATGCGGCCGTAGGAACAGCGGCCGTCTGACTGTGCCCAGACCGACTGATCGCGCTTCAGAAACTGTTCAACACCGACTGTTATGCCTGTGTCGTAGTCGCTGAAGGTCAGGGTTTGGCCCGTAGCCAGGTCCAGGAAGGCATCCGGCGTTATCTGCTGTTGCGCAAACGCGGGCCCCGCGCATACACACGCGATGACCGCCCATAAAATGCACCTCAGTCGCATGCCAGTGCGGCACGCCAACTGCGGGCTCCGGTATTGCGGCCAAGGTCAGTGACGGCGAAGCCCGATCCGTCAAACCGGATCGCGACCAGGCGCAACCAGTCGGCCGTCGCGACAATCATTTCATCCGTCCCATCGCAGGTACGGACGCCGCCCGAGATGAAGTCCTCTCCAATCCGGTGGTTGGAAAAGCCCGGCAAGCTTGCCAGAGGTTGCAACCTACCATCGTGATAACGCCAAACACGAATGGTTTTCGCCAGATGCGGACGGTCGACATAGGCAAGCTCTGTGTACCCGTCCCCGTCAAAATCCGCAGCCCCGATGGGGGCAAGCCAACGATTGCGGGTGCCGATATGCGGCGTCTCGACAATCTTGCCGGATGCGCCATAAACCGCCAAGGCAGCCCCCTGCGACGTATCGGCTTCAACGACGATGACCTCCGGGCGGCCATCGCCATCCAGATCCGCCAACCGAGGCGCGATATCTTCGAACACATGGTCCTGCGGCAGGGTAAAGGTCACAGAACGCCCATCTTCAAGCGTCACCTCGAGTGCTCCCCACTCGATCGCATCGCCGAGAACGCCGTGGGCATAGCGGTCCGTCGGTACCGTATAACGAGCCGACGCAATGCTGTCGGACAAAGCCGGAGCAGTCGACGCGGCAACGCCCAGCACCGCCATCCACATGCGCAACATCGGACGCGCGCCGCGCGCGAAACGGGGCAAGAGGTGCCACAGAAGACGCGGCGCCTCCTCTGGCATCAGATCTGTTTTTCGGGCATCTGCACCACGAGACCGTCCAGCGCATCGCTTACTTTCAGCTGGCAGGTCAGACGCGAGCGGGTCTCATCCGGCTCATAGGCGAAATCGAGCATGTCGGTTTCCATGTCGTCCTTGGCGGGCAGCTTGTCGACCCAATCGGCATGCACATAGACGTGGCATGTCGAACAGGCGCAGGCTCCGCCGCAATCGGCTTCGATGCCCGGAATGTTGTTGTCACGCGCGCCTTCCATGACTGTCAGCCCGTTGGCCACGTCCACGACATGTTCTGTTCCGCCATGTTCGATATAGGTGATCTTGGCCATCAAAAGCCCCCTTTTCCCCAATGTTCCGGACGGTTCTAACCGCCTCTTTTTCGGCCCGCCACCCCCTTTTGCGTCACACCTCTTTGCACCTTGCGACACGGGCAATATGTTCTATCTTTGTTCCCATGCAGGTCTATTCTCCTCCCGCCGCCTCTGATCAGGTCTGGCCCCGCCCGCCCTCTTGTGTGCGGGCCTGCGATCTGGGGTTACCGCCGCTCAACGCGCGGGTGGCTGTGGCGGGTCTGGTGATCTTGCGTCAGCGCCCCGGCACGGCCAAGGGCGTGATCTTTCTCACGCTCGAGGACGAAACGGGCGTGGTCAACATCATCGTCTGGCGGCACATCTACGAACGGTTTCGCCGGGCGGTGGTGGCCGGGCGCATGCTGCGCGTGACGGGCCGTATGCAACGGGCCCATGACGTCACCCATGTGCTGGCCGAACAGATCGAGGATATATCGGCCATGCTGGACCACCTCCTGAGCGAAGGGACCGCACGCACCGTGGCGGCAGAGATACGGACGGATGCGCAGGATGCCCGTCACAGCAGGTGAAGTGGTGCAACGCACACTTGACGCCAGAATTCTTCAAGCAGGTTAGACGCGCTTGGGTAACAGGGCCAAGACGGCCAGATCAATGCGCACCCACACTGCAGAGCGTCACCAATGCCGAACGGTTTCTGAAAAATGATTTCAGCAGCGGCGGTCAAACCCGACCACGGCAACCAGTCCTGTGTAGCCACTACAGCCAACAGAACTTGGCAGAAACCCAAGAAAAAAGGCGCCTCCGGTGTGGGGCGCCTTTTTGTTTCCAATGTGATCAAAGATTAATTTGCCAGGCTCAGTGCCACAAAGCGTGGATCCCCCGCGCGACGCACCAGCAAAAGCAGTGACTTGCGCCCGGCGTCCTTGACATCTTGCAGCCGTGTCTCGAAATCCGCGATCGACGCGACCTTTTGCTGTCCGGCTTCGGTGATGACGTCACCTGCGCGCAGACCCTTTTCAAAAGCCTCGGACGTCTCATCCACGGCCGTCACCGCCAAACCCTCCTGGCCTTCTGTCACGCCCAATTCTTCACGCAACTCATCCGTCAGGCTACTCAGCGTCAGGCCAAGCACTTCTTTGGTCTCAGGCTCTTCCATGTCATCGGGTTCCGTGGCGACAGCGGGAACCGCACCTTGCGCCTCTTCGCGACGTCCCAATGTTACGCGCAGCGTCACCGTTTCGCCGTCGCGGAACACCACGACGCGCACCGTCTCTCCGACGGGGCTGTTGCCGACCTGACGGACCAGTCCACGGGTGTCTTCGACGTCGACCCCGGCAAAGCTGATGATGACATCGCCATCTTCCATACCGGCTTCTTTCGCCGGGCCTTCCGGCACGGACGTCACCAACGCCCCTGCTGCCATCTCGAGCCCCATGGC
Source organism: Tateyamaria pelophila (assembly GCF_019966495.1). Lineage (GTDB taxonomy): Bacteria > Pseudomonadota > Alphaproteobacteria > Rhodobacterales > Rhodobacteraceae > Tateyamaria > Tateyamaria pelophila. The sequence goes on from NZ_JAIMIA010000049.1 coordinate 22,267, forward strand.
TTCGGCGATGTCTTCAGTCACGTCCTGAATGCGGACCCCAAGCCAACCACGGCGGGTTTCGCCAAACTCCTGCAACTGGTCGACGACATTGTTCACCACATTCGCTGCCATGGAGAACCCGATGCCGATAGATCCGCCATTCGGTGACAGAATCGCCGTGTTCACACCAATGACTTCACCGTCCATGTTGAACAGCGGACCGCCCGAGTTGCCGCGATTGATCGCTGCGTCCGTCTGGATGTAGTCGTCATATGTTCCGCTCAGCGCCCGGTTGCGGGCCGATACGATGCCTGCCGAGACGGAAAACCCCTGACCCAGCGGATTTCCCATTGCGATCACCCAGTCGCCCACGCGCGCGGTGTCGCTGTCCCCAAAGGACACGAATGGCAGCGCCTCTTCGGACTCGACCCTGAGCAAAGCAATATCTGTGTTCGGGTCTGTCCCGATGACGGTGGCCTTGAGCTCGGATCCATTGAAGAACTCGATCAGGATTTCGTCGGCACCTTCGATCACGTGATTGTTGGTCACGACATAGCCGTCTTCGGATATGACGAAACCCGACCCAAGCGCAGAGGAGCGACGGGGACGATTGCCCTGCCCGTTATTGTTACGGTCCTGAAACTCGCGGAAAAAGTCCTCGAACGGAGAACCTTCGGGCACGATACCCTGCGGGCCTGTCCGCCCTTCGACCAGCGTTGACGTTGTAATATTGACCACCGAAGGGCTGATTTTCTCGGCCAGTGGGGCGAGGCTTTCGGGCCGGGCCGCGGCGTTCAGCGCCTGCGCCACCACAAAGGCCAACGCCAATGCGCCCAACATAAGGGCCCGTAAGTATGAATAGTTCGGAAGCTGTTTCGCTTTCACGAGTGCCTGTCGTTGCATCAGGTTTCTCCTGCATCTTCACATTGGCCACGATGGCCGCCTGCACATGTGTGTGCGTCGCTACATATAAGGTGCATATAGGGTTGTACCGACGCAACCACAAAGATGGTTTCGACACTCAACCTTTCAACTCAGTATTACCAAACTGTGAAGAGTTGCGCCCCAAGGTTACAACCCGATGAAAAAGGCGAGCCAGACAAGTATCAACCCCGACACCAACACCAAGGCTCCAAACTGACGGCGCGCAACCTCGGGAAGGCTGCGCAACACTTCCAGCACCCGTTCAATGAGCGAAGGGGCCAGCATATATGCCAGCCCCTCCACCATCATCACAAGCCCGAGAGCAAGCAACACCCAAGACATCATTCACCTTCGAGGCTGCGTGAACCCTGATCAGAGCGCAAGTAGTTGAAGAACTCGCTGTCAGGCGACATGACCATTGTCGAGTTGCTGCCCTGAAGCGCGCGCTCGTAGGCGGTAAGGGACCGATAGAACTCAAAGAATTCCGGGTCCGCTCCAAAGGCATCCGCAAAGATCGCGTTGCGGCGGGCGTCGGCTTCACCGCGAATGATCTCGGCCTGACGTTCGCTGTCAGAGACCAGTTCAACCACAGTCCGGTCAGCCTGGGCACGCACACGCTGGGCCGCCTCGTTACCACGGGCCCGCTCGTCCGTCGCCTCACGCTCCCGTTCGGCGCGCATACGCTCGAAAGTGGCGTCAAGGTTTTCCGCCGGCAGGTCGGTGCGCTTGAGGCGGACGTCGATGATATCGACGCCCAACGCGCGGGCCTGCGGGATCGACGAGTTGCGAATGCGCAGCATCAGAGCCGCACGATCGCTGGACAGGATTTCGTTCGATGTGACGGAACCCAGGATTTCACGCGTTTCGGAGCGCAGGATCGAGTCCAGGCGATCTTCGGCAAATGCGATGCCGCCGCCACCAACAGCCTGACGGAACTGGTTCACATCCACGATGCGATAGCGCGCAAAGGCGTCCACAACAAGGCGTCGATCATCCAGCGGCGTGATCTCGAGCGGGTCGATATCACGGCTCAGGATACGGTCGTCGTAGCGCACGACTTCCTGGATCAGGGGGATCTTGAAGGCAAGACCGGGGTCTTCCTTCACCGCGACGACGCGGCCAAATTGCAGAACCAGCGCCTTTTCACGCTCGTCCACGATAAAGATCGACGACAGGCCAATGGCAGCAACGACCGCGACAATCGGCAAAAGGTATTTTGCGCTTTTCATCAATTCGTTCCCCCTGTTGAGCTGCGGCGCAGTTCATTGAGCGGCAGGTAAGGCACGATGCCCTGTCCTCCGCCACCGCCGGTGGATTCGTCCAGAATGATCTTGTCCATCTGGCCCAGCACTTTCTCCATGGTCTCAAGATAAAGCCGTTTGCGTGTCACATCCGGCGCCTTGCTGTATTCTTCCAAGACGGCGGAGAAGCGAGATGCCTCACCTTCAGCCTGGTTGACCTGCTGGGCGCGGTAGCCTTCGGCTTCTTCCAAGAGCTGCGCGGATTGACCACGCGCCTCGGCCAGAACCCGGTTGGCATAGGCGTCAGCAACGTTTTGCAAACGGTCGCGTTCCTGCTCGGCGGCCTGAACGTCTCGGAAAGCATCAATCACCTCGACCGGCGGGTCAGCCTTGTCAAAGTTGACACGGATCACGTTTACGCCGCTGTCGTAACTGTCGAGCGTAGACTGGATCAGCTCTTCCAGCCGGTCACCGATCACACCCCGGTCACGGTTGAGGATGGGAGCCAGTTCGGACTGCGCGATAATTTCGCGCATGGCCGACTCAGAAACCGCGCGGATCGTTGGTTCGGGATCACGCAGGTTGAACAGGAAGGCAGATGGATCGTTGATGTTCCATTGTACCTGAAAGTCGATATCGACGATGTTCTCGTCCCCGGTCAGCATAAGGCCCGCATCGGATCCCGCGCGACCGACACCGATTTCCTCGGTGCGTTCAGTGGTGACCGGAATGACTTCAGCGGTCACGAATGGCCAAGGCGCAAAGTTCAGACCGGGATTGCCCACGGACGAAAATTCGCCCAGGAAAAGCTCGACCGACTGTTCTTCGGGACGGACGGTGTAAAACGATGAAAAGAGCCAAAGGCCGATACCGACCAGCAAGGCGATGCCAATCGTGCCACGGGTCAGATATGGGCCACCGCCCCCCGAACCCGATCCACCACCGCCGGTGTTGCCGCCACCGCGACCGCCCATCAGGACGCGCAGTTGCTCCTGGCCCTTTTTGACCAATTCATCAATTTCGGGAATCTGCGGACCTTCCTGGCCCGGGCCACGTCCGCCATTGCCACGACCGGGACCACGTGAGCCATTGTCGCGACCATCGTCATCTCCGCCCGAACCTCCGCCGCCCCCCCAGGGGCCGCCTGTATTACCAGCCATTTGGTGTCGTTCTCCTGTTGCCGCGCAGCGTGCCTGCGCCTTGTGTCATTACCTGTGCTTTTTTATCGGACTTTCAAGCAGTCCGCATTGGTGTCTTCATCGTTACAATCTCTTCGGACATGGTCGGATGTACGGCCACGGTCCGATCAAAATCTTCCTTTGTTGCGCCCATCTTGATGGCGATCCCGGCCAGTTGGATCATTTCACCGGCATTTGGTGCGACGATGTGACAACCCAGAACCTTGCGCGTCGCCACGCTGACCACGAGTTTCATCAGGACGCGATCGGGTTTCCCGGCAAAGGCCGTCTGCATCGGCCGGAAAGACGTGCAGTACACGTCAATAGGTTCCCGGTCGCGCGCCGCTTCCTCACTCAGGCCCACCGTACCCATTTCCGGTTGGGTGAAAATCGCCGATGGAATCAAGTCGTGATCGACCGCCGTTGGGTTATCCTTGAATACGGTTTCGACAAAAGCCATGCCTTCGCGGATCGCAACAGGGGTCAGATTGACCCGGTTGGTCACGTCGCCGATGGCATAGACGCTGTCGCAGGCCGTTTTGGAAAATTCGTCCACAACGATCTCGCCGCGCCGACCCACTTCGATGCCAAGGTCTTCGAGACCCAGATCGCTGCTGTTCGGATCACGACCCGTGGCAAACAAGACGACATCAAACGCGCGCGGTTTGCCCGACGTCGGCTTGACCCAGATCGGGCCGGAACGGTCCCCTTTCGCCGCTGCAGAAAGCGCACCCATCATCGAAGCATCCGCGCCCATGGCTGCGTCAGATGCCGTTGATCCAGACAAGTTGTGATCCGCGTCAGCGGGCGCCATCTCCACGATATTGGTGCCAAGATGCAGCTTGATGCCCCGCTCGAGCATCGCTTCGGCGATCAGGCCGCGTGCCTCGTCGTCAAATCCCCGCAGGATTTGCGCCCCTCGGTAGTATTGTGTCACTTCGACACCCAACCCATGGAAAATGCACGCAAACTCGCACGCGATATAGCCGCCGCCCACGATCAGGATCGATTTGGGCAGGTTTTCGAGGTGAAAGATATCATCGCTGACGATACCAAGATCTGCGTTTGGCATGTCTGGTCGCACCGGATGCCCGCCCGAGGCGATCAGAATGGTCTTGGCGGTTTTTGTCTCACCGGTGGAAAGCTCGACCGTATGGGCGTCTTTCAGGCGCGCGCGCGCATCAAAGGTTTCGACTCCCGAGTTCTTGAGAAGGCTCCGGTAGATGCCTTCAAGCCGGTCGAGTTCCGTGTTCAGGTGGCCGCGGAAGGTCGGCCAATCAAATGACCCTGCTTCAATGTCCCAACCGTAGCCATTCGCCAGGGACGGCATGGACGCGAATTCGCTGGCAAATACCATGAGCTTCTTGGGGACACAGCCCCGAATGACACAGGTTCCGCCGTAACGGTCTTCTTCGGCAAGCGCGACACGCGCGCCCGTTTCTCCGGCGGCAACGCGCGCTGCCCGCACTCCGCCTGAGCCACCGCCGATAACGAACAGATCATAATCGTATGTACTCATGTCAGCAGCCCTTCCGTCTTCTGTCGACCATATTTCACATGGGTCGGCGTAAAACCAGACCCAGTCGCGCATCTGTGAGGTCCCGCACCGATTTCAACGCAAGACCGAAATCAGAGACGCAACATGGTAAATTCTTTCGCCGTGGATCATTGGCAGATGGTCGCCTTCGGGAATTTTGCAGGGTTTGAAGGCCCTTGTGACTGAAACACAAACCGCCAGGCTCACCACACCATCAAAGCAATGCCTCGCACGCGACCCACCGGGGCGCGGCCGTAAGGCTCTCTAATCCGCCAGATCGGAAAACAGGTTGTCCGCCTCAGGAAAGTCAATGCGATCCTGCGCCACTGTGCCTTCGTTGATGTCGCGCACTTCCACCCGCCCGTCGCCGAAGCCAATCACAACCTTGTCACAGATATCGACGAACAGACCGTTTTCGACAACGCCCGGCATCTGGTTCAGCACCAGTGCAAGCTGGCGGGGATTGCCGATCCGCTTCAAGTGCAGATCAAGGATATGATTGCCTTCATCTGTGACAAAGGCCTGGTCGCCATTCATCCGCAGCGTGGAGTCGCGGCCCAACACGTCCATCGAAATCAACGTTTCCTCGACAAGGGCTTGTGTTGTCTGCAAGCCAAAGGGGATCACCTCGATGGGCAACGGGAACGCGCCAAGGTGCTCGACCTCTTTGCCGATGTCCGCAATCACGATCATCTGATCGCTGGCCGTCGCCACGATTTTTTCCTGCAACAGCGCGCCGCCACCGCCCTTGATCAGGTTCAGGTCGCCGTCAAACTCGTCTGCCCCATCAATGGTCAGGTCCAGCCACTTCGCCTCATCGAGCGTAATCACCTCAATGCCAACCGCGCGCGCCAGTTCGGCGGTGCGTGTGGATGTCGGCACGCCCCTGATGCGCAGCCCATGATCGCGCACCTGTTCGCCCAGACACCGCACCAGCCATGCGGCCGTCGAGCCGGTGCCCAGCCCGACACGCATCCCGTCTTCGACAAAATCGGCGGCGCGTTTGGCGGCAACGAATTTGGCCTTGTCGATAGGTGACATTTCTTCGGTCATGGCAGCGACTCCCTTGATATGCAGTTCTTATAAGAGCGTTGGTTGGGCTGTGCGACCCCCAGAACCGCGCCAAATTTACATTACGCCGTGACACGAAGCCCCAAGTGCGAAACAATCGTTGCACCTTTGAACGGAGCGTCCCGCTTGGCCGATCTTTTTGACACGACTATCGACTGGCTGCTGGCGCAGGCGCTCAGCGACGATCCTCTTTCGGTGACGGTGCAAGGTTTGGCGACCCGCCTGCTGGATGGCGGCGTGCCGTTGGCGCGCCTCAGTCTTGGGCGCGCCTTACTACACCCGGTGATCGGGTTGCTGAATATTCAATGGGATCGCGACAGCGGTGATATCAAGTCTGAGGCCGTGCCGCGTGCCAGCGTTCTGGCAGAACTGGAAGTGAAAAACCCATTTACCGACCTTGGCGAAGACGGCGTCACGTCCATCATCGCCAACCTCAAAGATCCTGCCGACGTCGCGCGCTATGCGATATTTGGCAAATTGGCCGCCCAGGGGATCACGGGATATGCCGCATTCGGACTGATCTATGGGCGCAAGCAAAAGCTCTTTTTTGAAATGCCCCAACATCAACGTGGCCGATCCGAGAATTTTCGTGGCGCATCCCTGTCCTTTGCGACCAAGCGGTTCAGCGGCTTTTCCCAAAGTGACCTTGAGGGGTTGGAGCGGCTGGTGCCCGCCATTTGCGTCTGTGCGCGTGTCGACACGGACCGGTTCATGGTAAATGATGTGCTGGAAACCTATCTGGGCCGCGTGTCCGGCAACCGCGTTCTGACCGGACAGATCGACCGGAACGATCTGCAACAGATCGAATGTGCCCTGTTTTATTCGGATATGCACGCATCTCTCGCGCTGTCCCAGCAGTTGGACGCCCAAACCTATCTGGACACGGTCAACGCCTATTTCGACTGCACCGCCAATGCAGTCCTCGATCACGGCGGCGAGGTGTTGAAATTTATCGGCGACGGGATTTTGGCGATCTTCCCGATCGAGCCGGGCACCCGCCCGCGCGATAACATGTGCACCGCAGCTCTCGCCGCCGCCCGCGAGGCCTTTGCCCGCGCCGATCACGCCAACACGCTGCGCGGTGACCAAAAATTGCCGCCGGTGAACTTTGGCGTCGCCCTACACGTCGGCGAAGTGATTTACGGCAATGTCGGCATTGAAAAACGGCTGGATTTCACCGCCACCGGGCCTCAGGTCGGTCTGGCGGCCCGGATCGAAGGGCTGACCCGCACGTTGAACGCTCCGATATTGGCCAGCGAAGCCTTTGCTGCGCACGTCTCCGAAACAGGTACAATCCATCCTGCACAACAGGTGCGCAGCTTTGATCAGCCCATCACGGTCGTCGGTTATCCCCTGAACCCATCGTAAACGCTTGCGTCAGGTCGTTTTTGACATCTGTCGGCTTCAAGAAACGCTGTAGATCAGCACCATGACCTATGTGCTGCATTACGCCCCTGACATCGCCTCGCTCATTGTACGGATGGCGCTGGATATGCTGGGACAACCCGCCACCACAAAGATGGTGGATCGCGGCAGTCGGGACCAGCCTGCGCCGACCTATCTGCCGCTGAACCCAAACGGTCTGATCCCGACGCTGATCACGCCGCAAGGGCCGATCTTTGAGACTGGGGCAATCTTGGTGTGGCTTGCGGGTCGGCATGGCGCGCTTGGACCAAAAGCCAATAGTGAGGGCCGGGCCGGTTTTCTCAAATGGCTGTTCTTCTGCTCAAACACTGTGCGCCAACAGATGACGTTGCTGTTTTATCCACGCAAACTGGTCGCCCACGCTGAGGAGCTTCAACGCGCCGTGCAAAAGGGCGCTCAAATGAAACTGATCACGCATTTCCAAACCCTGAACACTGCCGAAACGCAGGCCTTTGGTCACGACACGCCAACAGCTATCGACGTTGCGGCTCTGCTCCGCTGGTGCGCAATCTACGGACCGGATGATCGCATTTGGTTCAACCTTGACGACACACCCCGGCTGACCCACTTCTGCCAAAGGCTTCAGGATGTGCCCGCAACAGCCAATGCCCGATCCGCCGAAGGGTTGGGCCCAACTCCGTTTACCGCGCCCCGGCGCCCCAATCCGCCCGAAGGGTCCGCACTGTAACATGTTCTTGTCCGTGTTCGAAATGTTCAAGGTGGGCATTGGCCCGTCCTCCTCACACACCATGGGACCGATGGTGGCTGCTGCGCGATTTCTGGACATGATGCGCGCCTCGCCCTTCCGTTTTGCAGGGGTGCGCGCGTCGCTTCATGGCAGCCTGGCCTTTACCGGCGTTGGCCATGCCACTGACCGAGCGACGATCCTTGGTCTGGCTGGGTTCGTCCCCGAAACCTATGACCATGACAAGGCCGAAGACATTTTGCGCAATCTGGCCGAAACCGCCACATTGCAACCGGCGGGCCTTGGCGATCTGCGGTTTGACCCCGCGAAGGATCTGATCTTTGACTATGACACGCCCCTGCCCGGTCACGCCAACGGTATGATATTGATGGCCACCGATGCCCAGGGCGACGTCACCCTGAGGCAGGTCTTCTATTCGATCGGCGGTGGCTTTGTCATGACCGAAGAAGAACTGGCCGCCGGCAAGGCCACCGATGAAGGGGCACCGATCCCCTTCCCGTTCAAATCCGCCGCCGAGATGCTCGAGATGGCGGATCGCTCAAACCAAAGCATCGCGCAAATGAAACGCGCCAACGAAGTGGCACGCGGCGGACACGAAAACCTCAAAACCGGCACCAAGCGGCTGTGGCAAGTCATGCGCGACTGCATCGATCGCGGCTTGGCCACCGACGGTATCTTGCCGGGCGGCCTTTCCGTCAAACGGCGCGCCAAGGGCATTCACGAAAAACTCCTGCAAGAACGCGGCATGAACCTGACGCCCCCGCATACCATCAACGACTGGATGAGTGTGTATGCCATGGCAGTGAACGAGGAAAACGCGGCCGGCGGTCAGGTTGTCACCGCCCCTACGAACGGGGCTGCAGGCGTGCTGCCCGCGACGCTCAGATACTACCTTGACCACGTCCCCGGCGCGTCCGAGGCACATGTCGAAGATTTCCTGCTGACGGCCGCCGCCATCGGCGGTCTGGTCAAATACAACGCTTCAATTTCGGGGGCTGAGGCCGGGTGTCAGGCCGAGGTCGGCAGTGCCGCCGCCATGGCTGCTGCCGGCCTCTGCGCAGTGATGGGTGGCACGCCAGAACAGGTGGAAAATGCGGCCGAAATCGCGTTGGAACATCACCTTGGCATGACTTGCGATCCGGTGCGCGGCCTGGTGCAAGTGCCTTGCATCGAACGCAACGGGTTGGGCGCGATCAAGGCCGTCTCCGCGGCCAGCCTCGCACTCAGGGGCGACGGCACGCATTTCGTGCCCTTGGACGCCTGTATCGAAACGATGCGCCAGACCGGCGAAGACATGAGCGAAAAATACAAGGAAACAGCACTGGGTGGTTTGGCGGTCAACGTCCCCAACTGTTGAGACCAACCCGGGTTGGCGGGCGGGCGCATTTCGCGCATTGCGCGAAACAGACCGATCCGATAAGCCGCAAGCGACGTTAACGGGCGTCACAGACAGACCAATTCTCAATTTGAATTCCCCATTGCCGCTGTTAGCGTGGACGACATGGAACAGGATAAACCTCTGCTCGGCATCTTCTTGATGCTGGGGTTTTGCGTGGTCGCCCCCATGGGGGATGCGGTCGCCAAACTGTTGGGACAATCCGTCCCCGTCGGGCAACTTCTCTTTGTGCGCTTTTTGGTGCAAGCTCTTTTGCTGATCCCGCTGGTGTGGGCCACGGGTCGGGTCTGGCGGATGCATGGGCGGGTACTGTGGCTGACGCTAGTCCGAACCGTCCTGCATATTCTTGGCATCGGCGCGATGTTCACGGCCCTGCAATACCTGCCGCTCGCCGATGCAATCGCCATCGCTTTCGTCATGCCTTTCATCATGCTGCTGCTGGGAAAGTATATCTTGGGCGAAGAGGTCGGAAGCAGACGCTTTATAGCGTGCATTGTCGGCTTCATCGGCACGCTTCTGGTGGTGCAACCGAGTTTTGCAGAGGTTGGCTGGCCTGCGCTGTTGCCCCTGCTGGTGGCCGTTACCTTTTCCTTTTTCATGCTGGTCACGCGCCAGATCGCCAAACAAACCGATCCGGTCGGGCTTCAGGCCGTCAGTGGCATCATGGCCGTCTGCATCATGGGCCCGATCCTTTGGGTCACGCATTACGGCAGTTTTGAGCCATTAACCTTCATTACGCCTTCGACCGGAGAGTGGGCTTTGCTCATGACCATCGGGGTATTGGGCACCTGTGCGCATCTTTTGATGACCTGGTCACTGCGCTACGCGCCATCCGCCACATTGGCCCCGATGCAATATCTTGAAATTCCTGTTGCGACCGTCATCGGGTTACTGGTGTTTGGCGACCTGCCCAACGGCCTGGCAGCGCTGGGGATCTGCATCACGATTGCGGCGGGGCTGTATATCGTTCTACGCGAACGGGCCATCGCGCGGATGGCGACGCGTGCGCCAGCATCTGTGTGACAGCCGACAGACGTTTGCGCGGCACAACCACCAGCATCGCAGGCGCGTTCATGGTTAATACGACCGGACCCAAAGCGGTGTTCGACGTGCCAACCTTGACCATAGGATCAAATTGAAGCCCTTCGATCTCCCAGGTCAAGCCTTGCGACGTCCCGGCGACAGCAGCCATCGGAAACAAGGAGACGATGTCTCCTGATCCGAGCGGCAACGTCACCTGCGGTGGACACAGGAATGTCACCTCGGTTTCGCCAATCAGTATGCAAGGACGCTCGGGGTAGGCGACCAGCACATGCAAAGCGGCCAATTGATGATCAAGCCGCCCACCCGTGAACCCGACAGCCAGCACCAACGGAGCGGAAATGTGGCGCAGCGCCTTGTCAAAATCGGTGCTGTTCTGCTCGGAAATCCTGATATGGCGTTCGACGGGGATGCGCGACAGAACCTGACCGACAGAGTCGAAATCCCCGATCACCGCCGCGATATCGACCCCGGCTTTCACAGCGAGTTCCGCACCGCCATCAGCAGCCACGCAAACCGGCGCCAGCGCCAGCGCCTCTGCAAGATCGTCCAATGACGCGACGCCACCACCCACCAGAGTCACTGGTTCAAAACTATCAACAATCCGATTTTTCATCGCCTCTTAATGCATTTTTGGGAAACAGATCACAATATTGCCACGAAATGATACCTTACTCGGCATAGATTCGGTCCGCTTTGGACCATCTTTGCCATTTACTGAAACCTCCGCAAAGAGCAGAGGACGAGCATCCGATGACAAGTAACAATAAAATTTTAACTGTTTCCTACGGTACCTTTTCTTGCACGTTGGAAGGGTTTGACGACAATTTTGGTACGATGAAAGCCATTGCGGAATACTTCCGCGATCTGGCTTCTGACGATCGTTATTTTGGCGCAGAGCCACCGCAACCGGACGTAGAGATGCTCGCTCGGATCGCAGAACGCGAGATTTCGCGGCGCGTGGATGCCCGAAAGCATGACGGCCGCTACGTTTTAAGTGCCGAGCAGGCGCAAGTCAGTGCAGCCGCCTCTCCTACGGGACTCGATGCACAAGCCCATCCCAGCGAAACCGCCGAGCACACAAGTCCTGGCGCGCAGGACATCACCGAAACGGTGGCGGACCATCCGCATCAACAAAATGCCATGCAACAGAACGTCACAGAATGTTCAGAAGAGGACGGCGCGAGCGCGAATTTCGGGCGTTCCAATGTCGATTCAGCTCAGGAAGCTTTTGAAACCGAAGCCGCGGCGTCCGATGCCGAAAGTGTGGCAAACCCTGCCGACATCGACGCCTCTTCTGCGCAGGATGCAGAACAGTTTTTTGCGCAACCTGACCCAGAAACAGATTTGAAGGCCGCCGAGGTCATTGCAGAGGCTGAGCCTGTCGACAGGAAAGAGGCTCCCGCACCCGACAGCATCGCGGCAAAACTTCAGCGCATTCGCGCTGTTGTGACCAAGAGTCGGGATGACATCCCAGAAGAAGTGTTCGAAGACGAATATGCCGAAGACCTTGCGCCAAGCGCGCCTGCGGACACCCCAATCCTTGACCAAGTCGTTGCAGGGACCGACACCGACGCGGTGGCCGACCCAGCAGAATCCTCGGTGATTGTACAAGCGGCACTCGCAGTTGAAACCTTGCAAGAGGCTGAAAACGCAGCAATTGAAGAAGATGAAAACGAAAGCGAAAGTGACGATGTCACAGCTTTACTGGCCCGCTTCGATACGGAGGAAAACAGCTTAGCCGCAGCGAACACGGAGCAAACAGATGAAAGCTCTATAGACGCCGAAGTTGAAGACGATGTTTTGCTGCTCGACACGCTTGCAAGCTATACTGGGGAAAACGCAAACTCAAAAGAAGATGATGAGGATGACGCGAACCTCTTTGATGATGGCTTGGCGACTGAAATTGATCATGTCGAAAGTATCCAGACACGTGTCGAAGACACAACTGACAGTCCCGAGGTCAAAGCCGCGCGTGCACGCATCATCAAAGTGAAACGTTCCGAAATCGACGCAGCCATTGCAAGCGGTGCCTTGGAAGAAGTCGACGATGCCAGCGAGAACGACACCTCATCTTTTGATGCGCAAAATGAAGAACAACTCTCCGCATCCGCAGACCCAGACATACGCGTGTCGCAAGAAGAGACCGTTGACGCGAATCATGACGCCGCGAACGATACTGATGACACTACAACCCAACCAACTGTAGAGGACGACGACGTCTCTCGCCTGATGGCTGAGGTGGACACTCAGATGGATGAACCTGAAAGTACCAACCGCCGCAGTGCATTTGCGCACCTGAAAGCGGCGGTCATGGCAAAAAAAGCCGACCTCGGCATCGGCAAAGAGGATGAGGGCAAAGACGGTGCGTATCGGTCCGACCTTGCGTCGGTCGTAAAACCGCGACGCCCCGAAGGCCGCGGCGTCGCAAACACTTCCGAGAGCAAGCGTCCGGCCCCTTTGAAGCTCGTCGCGGAGCAGCGCGTGGACATTGACAAAGAACCGACAGGACCGGTGCGCCCGCGCCGAGTAGCCGCCCGTGAAGACGTTCCAAACACTGCGGCCGAAACCAGTTTTCAGGATTACGCCAACGAAATGGGGGCTCACGATTTGCCCGAACTTTTAGAAGCCGCCGCCAGCTACCTCAGTTTTGTCGAAGGTCGAGACCAATTTTCGCGCCCTCAACTAATGACCAAAGTTCGTCAGATCGAAAAAGGCGATTTTAATCGAGAAGATGGGTTGCGCTCCTTTGGTCAACTCCTGCGTGCGGGCAAAATAGAGAAGATTAAAGGTGGGCGATTTGCTGTAACGGGCGACATCGGTTACCGGCCAGACCATCGCGCCGCGGGCTAAAGCATTTTGCATTTAATCTGAGGCATATCCGGCGGCTTTGAGAAAGTTCCAGCATTCTACTGGTTCGTAGAGATCGCAGATGTCGCCAAGCGCTTCAAACAAGGCATCGTAGGTTCTGGCTCCGATGCGCCGCAGATGGGATTTGAGCTTTGAGAATGCCATTTCAATTGGATTGAGGTCCGGACTGTAAGCAGGCAGAAACAAGAACCAGCAGCCGCGCTTGCGCAGAACTTCGGCTGCGCGCGGACTTTTGTGGGTGGACAGATTGTCCAGGATCACAACGGTGCCGGGGTCGAGCACCGGAGCGAGTTGTGTTTCGATGTAGGTGTCGAATGCCGGGCCGTTCATCGCGCCTGTGATGACCCAAGGC